>JAGDMV010000160.1 GCA_017860675.1 Chloroflexota bacterium | reverse complement strand
CATGCCTGGGGCAACGCCACGCTCGCCGACTTCCTGGCCGCGCTCGAGGCCGGGAGCGGGCGGTCGCTCTCCGTCTGGGCCGGATCGTGGCTGGAGACCGCGTCGCTCAACACGCTCGCCGCGCGCTGGGAGGCCCGTGATGGCCGCCTGACGAGGCTCGCCGTGGAGCAGACGGCCCCAGCCGAGCACGCGATCGTCCGGCCCCACGTGACCCGGGTCGCCCTGGTCCACGACGGGCCTGGCGGGAGGCCTGCGGTCGATGGGGTGCCGGCTCGCCTCGACGGGCCGTCGACCGAGGTCGCCGAGGCCGTGGGCCTGCCGGCCCCGCTCCTCGTCTTCCCCAACCACGATGATCACGCCTACGCCAAGGTCGCCCTCGACGACGTCTCGCTGGCAAACCTGCCGGCGCTCCTGCCGCGCCTCGACGACGCGCTGCTGCGCGCCCAGCTGTGGGGCACGCTGGGGCAGATGGTGCGCGACCGCGGGCTGCGCTCGACTGCCTTCCTCGGCCTGGTCGGCGACCTGCTGCCCGCCGAGAAGGAGATCGAGATCGTCACCACGGTGCTGGACCTGGCCACCGGCGCGCTCGCCCGGTACGTACCCGAGGAGCGGCGCATCGCCGAATCGTCGCGCTTCGTGGCCGGCGCGATGGCAACGCTGCCGGGGCTGCCGCCGGGGGATCGACGGATCGCCTGGCTCCGGGCGGCCATCGCCGCCCTGGCCGACCCTGCCGACGTTGCCGCCCTGGCCGAGGTGGCCGACGGGCGGCGGGAGCGACCCGGCCTGCAGCTGGACCAGGACATGCGCTGGGGGATCGTCCGGGCGGCCGTCGCCCACGACCTGCCCGGGGCCGCCGCCCGCCTCGAGGCGGAGAAGGCGGCCGACCGCACCGACCGGGGCGCTCGGGAGTCGCTCGCGGCCGCCGTCGGGCGACCCGATCCGGCCACGAAGGCCGACGCCTGGAGCCGTATCAACGGCGCGGGCTACGGCTCCTTCCACCTCGACCGGGCGGCTATGGCCGGCTTCCGCCATCCCCACCAGGCAGTCATCCTGGAGCCGTACGTCGAGCGCTTCTTCAGCTCGATCCCGGAGATCGCGGCGGAGCGCGAGCACCCGTTCGTCCGTGCCTATATCACCCGGCTGTTCCCGTTCGACCGGCCGCTGGAGGACGTCGCGATCCGGGCCCGCGCGGTGATCGCCGAGCATGGCGATCGGCTGCCGACGCTCGACCGCCAGCTGCGGGAGGCGGTCGACGACCTCGAGCGGGCGATGGCCTGCCGGGCGTTCGCAGCCGGGGTGGGATGAGCGCGGAGGGCCGGCCGCCCGACCAGGGTCAGCCGGCCGCCCGACCAGGGTCAGCCGCCCGACCAGGGTCAGCCGCCCGGCGACGGGTCGACCGACACGGGCCCGGTCGGCGAGGGGCCACGCCTCGAGCCGTCCATACCCGGCGGGGAGACCGCCTACGAGCTGCTCCGGCGCGGCACCGCCCTCGCCGCCAAGCGCCACCATGCCCAGGCGGCAGTCGTGCTCCAGCGGGCGGCCGTCCTCGAGCCCCGGCGCGGCTCCATCCTCGAGCCGCTGGGCCGCGCCTACTTCATGAGCGGTCAGCTCGACCGTGCCGAGGAGACCTTCACCACCCTGCTTGAGGTCGACCCGACCTCGCACTACGGGCACTACGCCCTCGGCCGGACGCTCGCCCGCCGCGGGCGCAGGCGCGAGGCGATCACCCACCTTCGGCTGGCCGTCGCCCTCTCGCCCGGGAGCCACCTCTACCGAGGGGCGCTGGACCGCCTCACCGCGGCCGAGGAGTGGCCCGGCCCGTAGCGCGCCCCGTCGCGTGGCTCAGCCGCCGAGGCGGCGGGCAAGCCACAGCAGGCCGATGATCGTCTTGGCGTCCGTCAGCTCGCCCCGCTCCACCGCGGCGACCGCCTCGCGCCAGGGCAGTCGAACGAGCTCGAGGTGTTCGTCCTCATCGGGACCGGCGCGGCCGCTTCCGGCCGGCTGGAGATCGGTCGCCAGGTAGAGGTGGATGAACTCGGTGGCGAAGCCGGGCGCGGTCCAGAAGCCGCCCAGCCGCTCCCAGCGAGCCGCCCGCAGGCCGGTCTCCTCCTCCAGCTCGCGGCGCGCGGCGACCCCCGGCTCCTCGAGGGCACCGCTGACGGGGTCGCGATCGAGCGTGCCGGCCGGGATCTCGAGCAGCGACCGGTCGGCAGGCGCGCGGAACTGGCGCACTAGGACGAGCCGGCCGATGCCGTCCAGGGCGAGGATCGCGACCGCCCCCGGGTGGACGATCACCTCGCGCCGGACCCGGGCACCATCGGCGCGCTCGCGGGTCTCGACACGGACCTCGAGGAGGCGCCCGGTCCACGCGGGTTCGCTCTCCAGCAGACGCTCGCGAAGCGGGTCATCGGGCGACGGGTGCGAGCGCGACGCATCCTCGTCGGGCTGGGCGCCCGCCGGTCGCTCCTCGTTCCCGGGCACGTCCCAACCCCCGCCGGGCCCTGCCGACCGGCGGTCAGCCGCGGCGGTCCGCGCCGCCGATCCGGCGGCCAGCCTCGATCCAGGCCCGGTACTCGGCCTGCCCGGTGCCGGCCGGCACGTCCCAGCGGCTTCCGGCGCCGAAGCCGCCGTCGACGTAGATCGCCTGGCCCGAGATGTACGAACCCGCGTCCGAGGCCAGCAGGAGGGCGGGGCCGACCATCTCGGCGGGGTGGCCCGGCCGGCTCATCGGCGTCCGGTCCAGGATCCAGTCCCCCCGCGTCGGATGCCTCCAGTGGCTGGCGTCGGCCGGCGTCTCGAGGAAGCCCGGGGCGAGGACGTTCGTCCGCACGCCGAGGTGGGCGAACTCGACGGTCATGGCCTTGGCGAGCTGGACCAGGGCGGCCTTGGCCGGTCCCATGAGGGACACGTCCTCTAGGCCGACCTCGGTGCTGATCGAGCCGATGTGGATGATCGCTCCGCCGCCCTGGTCGACCATGTGGCGGGCGGCGATCTGGGACAGCTCGTAGGCGCGGATGTAGTCGATCTTCCAGACGTGGTCGAGGAGATCGCGGGTCACCTCGAGCATCGGGATCCGGCGGTGGATCCTGGCGTTGTTCACCAGGATGTCGACCCGACCCCAGGCCTCGAGGGCGCCGTCGACGATGCGGCCCGGCGATGATTCGTCCTCGAGGTCGGCGCACAGCGGGCGGGCGTCGACCCCGGCGTCCCTGAGCTCGGCCGCGATCGCGGACGAGGGGTCGTGGTGACGATCGGTCAGCAGGACTCGCGCCCCGGCCAGGCCGAAGCCGGCGGCGAGCCAGCGCCCGATCCCGCCGGCCGCTCCGGTGACGATCGCCACGCGGCCCTCGAGCGAGAAGAGGCGCCCCGGCGCGAGGCGATCGAGCCACGCTGGGTCGAGCGCGACAGGCACGCGCGCAGGGTCCACCGACATCGACCGTCCTCCTCGAGGCTGCTCCGGGGCGTCGGGTCGATTGTGCGCCTCCGGTCGACCGGCGCGAGGCCCGAGTGGCCCGCCGTCAGCGGGCGTTTGGCCCGAGTTTGGGCACGAGCGCATCCACCTCGGGCCGCCGCGCCAGGCCGGCCCGGGCGCCCAGGCGGCGGGTCGCCAGGGCGGCCGCGGCCGACGCCCAGCGCGCCGCCTCGACCAGGTCCGCCCCCTCCGCCAGGCGCACGGCGAGCGCCCCGTTGAAGGCGTCGCCGGCCCCGGTCGTGTCGACCGCCTCGACCGGGAAGGCCGCGATCGCGACCGGCTCGCGATCAGGCCGGTGGACGACGCACCCGTCCGCGCCCCTCGTCTCGACCAGCGCCCCTGCTCCGGCGGCCAGCAGCGGTCCGGGGCCGCCGAGGAGGGCGAGCTCGTGCTGGTTCGGGGTGAGGAGGGCGCACGCGCCGACGAGCGCTGCCGCCAGGGGTCGGGCTGGGGCCGGGTTGAGGACGAAGATGCTGCCCGCGCTGCTCGCCGCCATGGCCGCGGCCTGCACCGCGACCTCGGTGATCTCGAGGCAGGCCAGGACGACGTCGCCCGGCCCGGCCAGTGCGGCGACGGAGTCGGCGACCCAGCCGGCATCGAGCTCGTGGTTGGCGCCGGGTGCCACCGCGATCAGGTTCTCGCCGCCTGCGGCGACCAGGATCGCGGCCACGCCGGTGGGGGTCGAGCCGGTGGCGACGCGCTCGACGTTCACCCCGGCCGCGGCCAGCGCGGCCCGAGCCCGTCGGCCGTGCTCGTCCGGCCCCACGGCCGCCACCAGGGCGGTCGACGAACCGAGCAGGGCGGCGGCCGCAGCCTGGTTCGCGCCCTTCCCGCCGTCGTGCACCTCGAATGTGCCGTCGGTGACGGTCTCGCCAGCGCCCGGCAGCCGGGGCACGCTCACGACCAGGTCAACGTTCACGGAGCCGACCACCACGACCCTGCCGCTCATGCGAACCTCCGCATCACCCGTCACTCCCCGCCGCCGCGCACCGGTCCGCCGGCCGCGCTGCCGGAGTCCTGGCCCGCTGGGAGGCGGGCCGACCCGACCCTGAACGCCCCCGCCGCCGACACGATCCCGATCGTCATCCCGGCCGCGTAGATCGGCCAGCCCGACCACGGGCCGAGCTCGCCGGCGAGGACCCGGTCGCCGTCCACCAGGAAGCTGACGACCACGAGGGCACCACCGCCGACGACGGCCAGCAGCCGCGCCCGTCCGAGGCGGAGCTGCCGGCCGGCGCGCAGCCGCCGGGCCACTGCCAGACCGAAGCCGATGAGCGCGACGCTGACACCGACCGGGGCGATCACCGGCCCGACCCACGGCGCCGGGATCAGGAACAGGACGTCCCACGTCGCCGGCGACTCGGGCCAGCCGAGGAGGATCCACAAGCCGGCGTAGTAGATGATGTCCCAGGTCCCGAACACGACCGCCGCCCAGGCAAGCCGCTCCACCCGGCTGCGGCCGGCCAGCCAGCCCACGGCGGCGATCATGACCAGGGTCGCCGCCTCGCGCGCGACCTCGGCCGGCAGGAACGTCCCGACCGTCGCCTGGCGCATGACGTCGTCACCGGCGCCCACGAGCTCGGGGGCGAGGCCCAGCGCCGCGCGGAGGTAGACGACCACCGCGGCCTCCAGGTAGCCCATGGCCAGCCCGAAGGCGACGACGACCGCGGCGGTGCTGCCGAACCCACCTGGTCCGACGGGCGCCCTCCCGGGGTCAGGTTCGGGCGGGGCCTCGACTGGCGACGTCGTGCCGCGCCCGGTCGTTGGTGCCTCCCGTCAGGCCACTGGTTCGGTCGCTGCCGGCGGGGGGGCGGCCGGCGCGGACGGCGCCGTCTGCCACGAGCGGGCCATGGCGGCCTCGCTGTCGATGTCGAACAGGTGGACCTTGTCGAGCGGGATATAGAGCGTGACTACGTCGCCCGGCCGGACACGGCGCTCGGCTGAGACCACCGCGACGATATCCGTGCCGGCCACTGCGATGTGGAGCAGCTCCTCGTTGCCGAGGTACTCGACGACGTCGGCCTGGGACTGTGCGGTCGCTGCCGGGCCCGATGGCGGGACGACGTCGAGGTGCTCGGGCCGGAACCCGAGGATGAAGGTCCGGCTCTCCGACCCGCCGATGGCCGCGCGGTACTGGGCCGGGACCGGGATCTCCAGGCCTTCCGTCTTCAGCGTCGCCCCGTCTCCGGAGCCGGCCAGCTCGACCGTCAGGAAGTTCATCGCCGGGCTGCCGATGAAGCCGGCCACGAAGCGGTTGGCCGGATGGTCGTAGAGATCCTGGGGCGGGCCCACCTGCTGGAGCTTGGCCTGGCTCATGACGGCGATCCGCTGGCCCATCGTCATCGCCTCGACCTG
>JAGDMV010000159.1 GCA_017860675.1 Chloroflexota bacterium | reverse complement strand
GCAGCCCCTCGCGCGGCTCCTGGTCGACGACGAGCCCCTTCTCGACGGACGGGTCGTAGTCCTCGGAGCGGACCCCGAGGAGGAGCTTCGCGTCGCTGATCGCCTGGACGGCCTCGGCCTCCGTCAGGCCGACCAGCGACGGCACCTCCACGATGTCCATGCCGGTCACCACCTGGACGGTGACGACTGTTCCCTGGGGCACGGTCGTGCCAGCCGGCGGATCCTGGCCGACGATGGTGCCCTCGGGCTTCTCGTTGTTCTTGACCGACGTCGCCTCGAGCGTGATGCCGAGCTGGTCGGCCGTGGCCTCCGCGTTATCGAATGTCTGGTCGATGAACGACGGCAGCGTCACCGTGGCCGGGGCCGGGGTGGGTTCGGGCCCGCCGCCACCGGACAGGAAGTTGAAGAGGAAGAACCCGGCCGCGACCAGGATGCCGATGCCGAGCAGCCCGGCGACCCAGACCCAGGGGCTGGTCCCGCCGGGCTCCTCGGCCTCCTCCGCGGGGGGATAGGCGGGCGGCACGGCGCCCGCCGTGGTCGGTCGGACAGGAGCGCCCGCGTACGCGTCGGGGGGATAGGGCGGCACCGGCCGAGCGCCGGCGCCGGCAACGGTCGCGCCGGCAACGGTCGCGCCGGCGACTGCCCCGGCAGCCGCGGCAGCGGCGGGTGCGACGACGGGCGGGGCGACCGGTCGATCCTGGGCCAGGAACGCCTCGAGCGCATCGGCCATCGGGCCGGCCGTCGGGAAGCGGGCCGCCGGGTCGGGGGCCAGCGCCTTGCGGTCGATCGCCTCCAGGGCGGGCGGGACGTTCGGCCGGACGTCGGACACGACCGGCGCCGGGGCCGAGATCCGGGCCATGGCCACGGACGCGGCGCTATCGCCCTCCCACGGCCGGCGGCCGGTCAGGAGCTCGTACAGGACGATGCCGAGGCTGTAGACGTCGGAGGCCGGCGTCGTCGCCTCGCCCAGCGCCTGCTCGGGGCTGAAGTAGTGGACGGAGCCGAGCGTCACCCCGGGAAGCGTGACCCGGGCGTCGGCCCAGGCACGGGCGATGCCGAAGTCGGCGACCTTCACCTGGCCCGAGCGGGTGATCATGATGTTGCCGGGCTTCACGTCGCGGTGAACGAGGCCGCGTGCATGGGCAGCCTCGAGGGCCCGTGCCACCTCGGCCACCAGGCGGGCCGCCTGGCGGGCCGGCAGCGGCCCGTTGCGGCGCAGCAGCGCCCCCAGGTCCTCCCCGTCGACGAGCTCCATGACCAGGTACGGGCCGGCCGCGTCGGTGCCGAAGTCGTAGACGGCGACGATCCCGGGGTGCGACAGCGAGGCCGCGGCCTGGGCCTCCTGGCGGAAGCGGGCGACGAAGTCGGGGTCGCTGCCGTATTCGGGCCGGAGCAGCTTGATCGCCACCTCGCGGGCGAGCTGGGCGTCCTGAGCCCGGTAGATCGTGGCCATCCCACCCTGGCCGAGCAGCTCGACGAGCCGGTAACGGCCGCCGAGGACGTCTCCCAGCTGGGCCACGCTTGTTACCTCCTGTGCTCGGGGGGAGGCGGGTCGAGCCTAGAGCTCGAGACCGCGCAGATAGGCGCTGAACTCCGGTCCGATGTCGGCCCGGCCGAGCGCCAGCTCGACCGAGGCCTTCAGCCAGCCCATCCTGGTGCCGGCATCGTAGCGGGTCCCGGTGAAGACGTACCCGTAGACCGCCTGCTCCTCCATCAGGGCCGAGATCGCGTCCGTCAGCTGGATCTCGCCGCCGGCCCCGCGCGGGGTGCGTTCCAGCTTGTCGAAGATCTTGGGGGTGAGCACGTAGCGGCCGATGATCGCCAGGTTGGAGGGGGCCTCGCCCAGGGCTGGCTTCTCCACCACCTGGTCGATCCGGTAGAGGCGGCCGTGGTGGACGGAGCCCGGGACCAGCTCGCCGCCGATGACCCCGTAGCGGGAGGTCTCGTCGGGCGGGACCTCCATGACGGCCACGACGCTGGCGTGGACCTGGTGGTAGGCGTGGATCAGCTGACCGATGCACGGCCGCTCGTCGACGACGACGTCATCGGAGAGGAGGACGGCGAACGGCTCGTGGCCGACGACATCCTTGGCCATCAGCACGGCATGGCCCAGCCCCAGCTGCTCCTTCTGGCGGATGTAGGCGACCTGGGCGAGATCGCCGATGTGGCGGATCTGGCGAAGGAGATCGATCTCGCCCCGTTCCTCGAGCAGCCGCTCCAGCTCGTAGTTGAGGTCGAAGTGGTCCTCGATCGCCCGCTTCTGGCTGGAGGTGACGATGATCACCTGCTCGATCCCGGCGGCGACGGCCTCCTCGACCGCGTACTGGATGATCGGCCGGTCGACCAGCGGCAGCATCTCCTTGGGCTGGGCCTTGGTGGCGGGCAGGAAGCGGGTGCCCCAGCCGGCGGCGGGGAAGACGGCTTTGCGGACGCGCATGGGACCTCGGTCGAGGGGTGGTCGCGGGCGGGACACAGGCCGCCCGCCCGTGAGTATATGCGAGGGCAGCCGGCCGGCCGGCCGGCGTCAGGCCGGCGCGAGGGTCGATCGGCGGCCTGCCGTCGCCTCAGGCAGGGACGAAGGCGTGATCGTCGCGATGCATGCCGTCGCAGAGGCCCAGGCGTGGTGGCTCGCCGGGGATGACGACCGGCCGCATCAGCGCCCGCACGGAGCCGTGGCGACAGAAGAGGTAGCCGCGCTCGCGCATCCAGGCGCGCACGCAGGCCGGGTCGGGATGGAACTGGAAGGGGCCCGGGTTGATGGGCGTCTGCCCCGCCGAAGATGGCGCCCGCTCGATCGCGACGGTGTCCATGACCGAGACGCGGAACGGCTGGCCCTCGATCAGGCTGCCGCAGCCCCGGCAGCGGATCGCGTTTTCATCCGGACCGATGGTCGGAACCCTGATGCCCATGATGTCGAACGGCACGTCGCGAGGATAGCAGGGCCGCAACGGCCGGGATGGTGCCCCCAAGGGGATTCGAACCCCTGGTCTCCACCTTGAAAGGGTGGCGTCCTAGGCCTCTAGACGATGGGGGCAGGCCGCGGCCGAGTGTAGCAGGGCCACGGTCGCTGGCCGGACCGGCCGATGCGCCCAGGCGACCCAGCAGGCGCGCGGTATTGCCGATCGGTCCCATCGGAGGCCAGCCGCCGAACGGCTCAGGAAAGCTGGCCGAGCACGATCGCGGCGGCGAAGCAGCCAAGCGCGATCATCGCGGCGATGCCGCCAAAGAGCGCCGCGACGAACGACCGCCCGCCCGCGCCCCGCCGTGCCGAGCGGACCACCTCGACCACGCCCGCCAGGGCGATGACGCTGAATACGATGCCCACCACCGCCGCGCCTGCCGCCATCATCGGCAGCTGGCTCGGGTCGCGCACCGTGAAAGCCCAGGTGAGGTAGGCGATCGAGCCGACCAGCGCGACCAGCAGGAAGAACCGGGTCGGCGTGAGGCCCGGCAGGCCGATCCTCCGGCGGGGCGGCGACGTGCGTGCGCCCACTGGCGGGCTGGGCGGCACGGCGGCCCGCGGGTCTGGGGCTCGGGCGCCGCCAGGGGGCCGGGGCGAGACCTGGCTGCGCGGGTCGATCGGCGGACCGTCCGTCACGTCGGGCCCTCTGCGGATGGTTGGGCGGCCGCGGGCAGCGGCCCGTCGGTGCGAGTGCGGTGGTAGACGACGACGTTGTGGGAGATCCGCGGCCGGCGGAGGCGGGCGCCCAGCTCGTCACCGGCCGGCCCGAAGACGTCGCGGAGCATGGCCGCGCCGGCGTCGATCGACTCGAACGTCCAGAAGGCATGGACGACGTGGATCCGGAAACCGTGGCGCAGGTACCAGCCATCGCGGCGGCTCCAGGCGACCAGCTCGGCGGTGCGCTCCGGCCCGCGGATGCCGTCGAGGTCATCGCGGCCGTAGTCCTGGAGCACGAGCAGCCGGCCGCCGGGACGCAGGATCCGGTCGGTCTCGGCCAGCTCGCCGGCCGCCGGCGGGCAGACCGCGGACCAGAGCGCGACCACGACATCGGCCGTCTCGGCGGGCAGGTTCGTCGCGTCGGGCGCGCCGGCGACGATCGCCGGGCCGTCCCTGCCGGCAGGCCCATCCTGGGGGGACGCCGGAGCAGCATCGCGGACGACGACCGTCAAGCGGGCGCCAAGGTCGCGAAGCTGGGCGCACCGGCAGCGGGGCGCCGCGTCGAGCAGGACCACGTCGCGGCCGCCGAGCGGGCCCAGCGACTCCAGGGCACGGGGGATCTTGCCCTCGACATCGAAGGCTTCGAGCAGGCGACCGGCAACCTCGTCGCCGGGCAGTTCGAAGGGGAAGTCGCCCACGGTGGCCGAGTATAGGGCCCCGCCGGGCAGTGGCCGGGTCGAGCGCGGGCAGACGTGCCGGGCGCCAGCCCTGCCTATTCGGGCAACAGCACCAATCCGGTTCGCGCCGGCACCGCCAGCCGAGCCGCGCCTTCACCATCCACCGCGACCCGGTCCGGCCCGCCGTCGCCGGGGAGCTGCGCCCGCGCCAGC
>JAGDMV010000043.1 GCA_017860675.1 Chloroflexota bacterium | reverse complement strand
GGCGCCGGTCGGGCACGAGGAGGAGGCCCAAGCCGCGGCGAAGCCCGGCGGCCTCCGCGCCGGCGGCGATCTGCTCGAGGATCGCCCAGCGGTCCTCGGCCCGGGGGTCCTCGTCGGTGAGGACCACGAGGCGACAGCGCTCGGCCGCGACCTGGCCCATGAGGGGACGCTTGGTCACGTCCCGCTCGCCGGCGGAACCGAAGACGGCGATCAGCCCGCCACCGCGCGCGCGGGCGGCAGGGCCGAGCAGGTCGAGGACGGCGGCAAGGGCAGCTGGCGAATGGGCGTAGTCGACCACCACCCCGAACGGCTGGCCCGCGTCGACCCACTCCATGCGGCCGGGCACGTGGTCCACCGTCTCCAGCCCGGCGCCGACGGCGCTGAGATCGAGGCCCCAGCCTGCACCCAGGGCGACGACCGCGGCCGCGTTGTGGGCGTTGAAGCGGCCCGACAGCCGGAGCTTGAGGCGGATCTCGCGGCCGGGCGTCGCCAGGACGAGCCGGAGGCGCCGGCCGTCATCGTCGATGGACCGGATGCGCACCTCGGCGGTCGAGCCGAGCCCGTAGCGCACGACCGTCGCCTCGGCCGATCGGGCGGCGGCCACGAACAGCGGCGCCGCCGGGTCGTCGGCGTTGATCACCGCGAGCCGCGGGAACGGCCGCGGCTTGGCTGGACCGGCGGCCCCGAGGCGCTCGAAGAGCGAGAGCTTGGCCGCGCGGTAGGCCTCGAACGTGCCATGGAACTCGAGGTGCTCGTGGGTCAGGTTGGTCAGGATCGCCGCGTCGTAGGCGGTGCCGCCGACCCGCTCCTGGGCCAGCCCGTGGGAGCTGGTCTCGACGACGGCGACCGCGTCGCCGGCCGCGGCCATCGCCGCCAGCGCGCGCTGCAGGCGCGGGGCGGACGGCGTCGTCACGTGCTCCGGGTTCGGCTCGGTCCGGCCGCCGACCCTGATCGCGGTCGTGCCGGTCATGCCGGCCGGCAGCCCCGCCGCCTCGAGGCCCGCGACCGCCAGGTATGAGGTGATGGTCTTGCCGTCCGTGCCGGTGATCCCCACGACCCCGACGCGGGCCGACGGGTCGCCGTACCACCAGCAGGCGGCCTCGGCGAGCGCCCGCCTGCCATCGGCCACCACGACCTGCACAAGCGGTACGCCGGGCCGCGATTCCTCGACGAGGGCGACGGTCGCGCCGGCAGCGCCAGCGGCGGCCAGGAAGTCGTGCCCGTCCAGGTGGTCGCCGCGCAGGGCCGAGAACAGCGACCACGGCTCGGCGGCACGCGAGCTCTCGGCAATCCCGGAAACAGGGATCGCCCGAAGTCGCGCCACCTCCGGCGGTTCGGTCGGGTCGGCCACGCTCCGAAGGAGGCCTGCCGCCTCGAGACGGTCGAGCAGGCCGCCCAGCGCCCGCGGCCCGGCCGGCTCGGCTGCTGCCAGCAGCTCGGCGATGGAGCTGGGCGCGGGACCGCTCACCGGCCCATGCCCCGCACCACTCGGGCAGCGACGCGCCCGAGCGCGTAGCGGCCCGGCCGGATCACCCGCTCGTGGGCACCGGCCAGCTCCACCCACTCGGCGCCGAATCCCTCCTTGAACTGCAGCATCCCGTAGGCAGCCTGGCCAGGCTGCGGGCGGCCACGCGCTCCGGGAACGTCCACGCCGCCGAGATCGACGATCGGCCGACCCTCGCGCAAGGCGACCTGGATGGCGCGCCAGACGAGGAGGCGCACGGCCCCGGGGTGCGCCCTGCGGTGCTCGACCCGGTCGCCGGCCAGGGCGTAGGTGAGGCGCTCGCCGTGGCGGTAGAAGGCGGCCGAGGCGATCGGCTCGCCCTCCGGCATGCGCGCCTCGAGCAGGAACAGCTGGCCGGCGGCCAGGGCGCGCGTCGCCCAGTCCCGCAGCGCGGCTGCCGACCCGACAGCGAAGTGGCGCCGTTCACCGGCCGATCTGACGAGGGCATGAAGGCGATCGATCAACGCCTCCGGCCGGTCCTCTGGACCGTGGCCGGGGAGCGTGAATCCGTCACCGGGATCGAGCCCGGGCAAACCCTCGGCCGTGCCCGGTGGGTGGTCGAGACGGATCACGACCAGCCCCTGCCGCTCGGCGTTGCGGACCAGGTTGCGGTGGGTGGCCGACAGGCCGCCGAACACCGCCGCTTCGTCGGCGCTGGCTCCCAGGCGCAGGTCCATCCGGTGGCGCGACGGCTGGATCTCGTCGATCTGGCGGAAGCCGTCGGCTGCGAGCATCGCCGCGTAGCCGCTCGCCGCCTCGACCTCGGCGTCCGCTGCGATGACGTCCACCCCGAGCCGGGCAAGATGGCCGGCGACAGCGGCCAGCCTGGCGGCGAGCGTCGCGGCCGGCCCAGCCGCCGGCGCAGGGCCGCGCGGAACGTAGGCGCTTGCGCCGCCCACCAGCGGCCACGACCGCTCGAGGGAGAGCACCGCGCCCCCGTCGCTCGTGACCAGGAACCGCGCCCGCCAGCCGAAGGCGGCGCGGTAGGCCGCGAAGGCCCGCGACTGGTAGACGTGTCCCCCGGGGGGCACGACGGTGAGATCGTCCCAGCGCTCGAGCTCGGTCGGTCCCGCCTCCGTCACGGTGAGCGGCGCGGTGTCGTCTCCGGCCCGCGCTGCGGGTCCCGTCCGGCGAATCATCGGTCGTCCCCGGCGGCTTCGTGCCGTTCGCCCGTGCCCGTCCGGGCCGTCAACGCCGGGCCGTGCCGGCGCCGCCGTTCGCCGAGGTGGTAGACGGCTGCGCCCAGGCGATCGAGGACCAGCTCCCAGGCGCCGACCAGGCGAACCTCGCGCCCGCCGAACCCCTCCTTGAACTGGCGGATCCCCGGGTGGACCAGGCCCCACATGTCGTACGACACGGCGCCCGTCTCGCGCGAGGACCGGATCGCCTCCCACTTCACCAGGTAGTTCGCCCTGCTGTCGGCGCCGGCGGCGGTCATCCCGCCGTATGGCTCGACCACCCGCGCCCCGCAGCGAACCAGCAGGAGCGCCGCCTGGGCGTCGCCGGCCGGCCCCCGGGCGACGAGGAGGCGCACCCGATAGGCCGACGCCGCCCGCATCGTCGTCCCCGTGCGCCGCTGGGTTTCGGCCATGATCTCGACGAAGGCGGGCAGGCCGGTCTCGCCCTCGTCGGCCACGTTCACGCCCCGGTCGCGGGCCCGGTTGACGTACTGGCGCCACTTGCCCCTCAGGTCGGACCACAGCGCACCCTCGTCGGCCCGCAGGTCCACCACTCGCGTGACGCTCGGCTGGATCTCGAGGGCCGGCAGCCAGCCGAGGGAGCGCAGCGCGGCCGTGGTGGCGCCGCCGGGATCGAGCTCGCCCCCGGCCTCGACCTCGGGGTCGATCCGGAGCAGGGCCGCCCGGGTGCCGCCGCCGCGGAGCGACCGTCGGACGGCCTCGCCGAAGGCGCCCAGGGCGGCCGCGTCCCAGGGCTCGGCGATCGGCCCCCGGGGTGCGTAGGCAAACGACCAAGGTGCCGGACCGGGCCGCCGGAGGAGGATCCGGGCGCCGATCCGGCCACCATCCCCGACGGTTGTGTCCACGAGGGTCGAGGTCCAGCCGTTGGGCGCCTTGACCCGGGCCCAGGCGGCGAGCTGGAGGTAGGTGGCCCTCGGGTTCGTCTCGACGAAGGCGTCGAAGCGCGCATCCGCGTCCGGGGGCGCCGCCGGGGCCGGGGCGCGGACCCGACCGGGGGGTTCGACCCGACCGGGCGGTTCGACCCGACCGGGCGGTTCGGCCTGGGCGGGCGCGTCGGGTGGGTCGATCACGGGTGAGCGGGTCGGCGCACGGCGTCCCTCATGAGCCGAATCATCGTCGGCAGCTCGGGGATCCGCAACGCGGCCGAGATCGCCAGGAAGAGGGCTCCGCCGGACGCCGACACCGCGATGAGCTCGAGCAGGTACCCGGCAGCCGTCGGGGCGGGGCCGATCACGCCGCCGAGCACGGCCAGCACGGCCCAGCCGGCGGCCCCCCCAACGAGGGCGGCGGCGAAGGCCGCCAGGCCGACGCGAGCGATCCCCCCGACGGCGAAGCCGCGGACCCGGCCGCGCAGGACCGCGAGCAGGAGGACGAACTCGATCCACGATCCGATCACGATCGCCAGGCTCATGCCGGGAAGGCCGAGCGCCGTCCCCAGGGCGACCATGAGGACGCAGTTGACGGCCACGGCCACCAGCGCCGCGAGGACCGGGATGAGCGTGTTGCGGGCAGCGTAGAAGGCACGGGCCAGGACGTTCACCGCCGACTCCGAGGCCAGGCCGAGCAGCAGGACCCCGAGCGGGGCGGCCACCAGCGCCACCGCCGCCATGTCGATCTGCCCGTACTGGAAGAGCAGGCCGGCAACCTCCTGGCGGAGCACGATGCCGAGCACGGTCATCGGCGCCACCGCCCACAGCAGCAGCCGGAGGGCCCTTGTCAGCAGGTCGACGTAACGGTCGTCCTCGCCCCGGGCGAGGTGGGCGGCGAGGGTCGGCATGGCCACGATCCCCATCGGGATCCCGAGCACCCCGAGCGGGATCTGGAAGACCGAGAAGGCGATCGAGAAGGCCGCGACCGATCCCGCTCCGAGACCGGAGGCCACCGCCGTGGCAACGACGAACGTCAGCTGGCCGGCGGTCAGCCCGATCGCCCGGGGGACCATCAGGACCAGCGCGTCGCGCGCCTGGCGGTCGCCGATGTCGACCCGGGGCGCGTAGCGGAAGCCCGCGCGGCGCATCGGCAGGATCTGCACCCCGAAGTGGAGCATCGAGCCGGCGACGACCCCGAGGGCGAGGCAGTAGACGCCCATTGTGTCGGCCAGGAGGAGCGGCGCGGCGATGAGAGCCAGGTTGTAGGCGATCGGGGCCATGGCCGCGGCGGCGAACCTGCCCGAGGCGTTGAGAATCGAGGTTGCCACCGCGCCCAGGGCCAGGAAGACCGGCCCGATCAGCATGACGCGGGTCAGCTCCACCGTCAGCGCCTGCTCCTCGGCTGTGAAGCCGGGCGCGATCAGGGGGACGAGCAGCGGGGCGGCGAGGGCCGCCAGCACGGCCAGGGCGGCCACGAGGACCAGCATCAGGTTGAGGATCGTCGAGGCGACGTGCCAGGCCCGGTCCGTCTCGCCCGTGGCCCGCAGGCCGGCCAGGATCGGGATGACCGCCGAGGCGATCGCCCCGGCGGCAACGATCTCGAAGATCAGGTTCGGGATCGGGAAGGCCGCGTAGAACGCGTCGAGGTCGCGGGTGAGGCCGAAGGTCGTGCTGATGACGATCACCCGCAGCCAGCCGAGGAGGCGGGCGACCAGGAACGCGACCGTGAGGGTGAGGCCGGCCCGGGCCAGCGTGCTGCCGCCGCTCACCGGTCGGCCTCGGCCGGCCTGGCCCGCGGATGCGCCCCGCGGTAGGCGGCCCGCAAGCGGGCCGGTGAGACGTGGGTGTAGACCTGGGTAGTCGCCAGGCTCGAATGCCCGAGGAGCTCCTGCACGACGCGAAGGTCGGCTCCCCCGTCGAGCAGGTGGGTGGCGAAGGAGTGGCGCAGCGTGTGCGGGCTGGTCGCCTCCGGCAGCCCGGCGCGGTCGAACAGGCGGTCGAGGCGGAGGCGGATCCCCCGCGCTCCGAGCGGTCGGCCGAAGCGGTTGAGGAACAGTGCGTCGGGAGACCTGCCGCCGGAGCGTGCGGCGAGGACTGGGCGCCCGTCTTCGAGGTACGCCTCCAGCGCGGCACGCGCCGGCCGGCCCAGCAGCCCGACCCGCTCCTTGCGTCCCTTGCCCGTCACCCGGACCTCGCCGCGGCGCAGGTCGAGCGAGCCGAGGGTCGCCCCCGCCAGCTCCGAGATCCGCAGGCCGGCCGCATAGGCCGTCTCGACGATGGCCAGGTCACGCACCTCCAGGGCGGCCGCCAGCTCGTCACGTGGCGCACCGTGGCGGGAGGCAGGTGTGGACGACGGCGCCGATGCGACCTCCACCAGGCGCTCCACCTCCCCCACCCCAAGCACGGACGGCAGGCGGCGCGGTCGGCGGGGCGTGCCGATCGCGGTCCAGGGGTCGGCCTCGATCAGGCCGGCCCGACGGGCCCACCGCCCGAACGAACGGATGGCGGCGAGCCGCTGGGCGACGGTCGAGCGGGCGTGGCCGTCAGACAGCTCGGCCAGGTAGGCGCGCAGCGCCTCCCGCGGGGGCCGGCGCCAGTCGACGCCCCGATCGTCCAGCCAGCGGAGGTATCCGCCAACCGCAGCCTCGTACGCACGCCTGGTGTGGGGCGAGGCGTCGCGGGCGGCGAGCGTCGCGAGGAACCGCTCGAGCGCAGCCTCGCCGTTCACGACCCGTCGGCCGGACGCGCAGGGCGGCCCGCGCCGCGCCGGGGGGTCTCAGGCCCCCGTTTGCCGCCGGTGGATCGGCGGCCGGAGGCGCCACCGGCGGAGGCACGGCCACCGGGCGCGCGGCCACCTGTCGGGCGACGTCGCCGCTCAGGCCTCGCCAGCGCCGCCGGATCGGGGGTCCCGCCGGCGATCCGCCGCCCGGGGGCCAGGTCGTCGTCCGCCCCCAGCGGCACGGTCGCGCCGCAGCCCAGGCAGATCGCCGTGCCGTCGCCGGCCCTTGCCAGGATCGAGCCGTCCGGGTCGTGGACCGGCCCGAGCGGTTCGCGCTCGGTGGTGTAGTCGCACTTCGGGTAACGCGAGCAACCCCAGAATGTCCGGCCCGTCCGCCGCGCCCGGCGGGTGACCAGGTGTCCCGTGCCGCAGCTGGGGCAGACCGCCTCGAACGGAAGTGGCGGGGGCGGGGGCGGCCCGTCCCGCTTGATGTAGCTGCAGGCCGGGTACCGGTCGCAGCCGACGAACGGCCCGAACCTGCCCCGCTTGGCCGCCAGCCTGCCGCCCTCGGTCGGCCCGCACTCGGGGCAGGGCTCGCCGACGCCGGGCAGGTCGGGCAGTGGTGCCGCCTCCTCCCCGGGGAGCGGCCGCGTCTCGCTGTGCTCCGGGTACAGCGAACAGGCCAGGAAGCAGCCGGTCGGCCCGAGGCGGATCACCATGGGATGGCCCTGCGAGCAGACCTCGTCGGTGGCCACGGTCGTGACCTCACGGCGTCGGGTGGTCCGGCGGACCTCGACGACTTGGTCGCTCAGGGGGACGTAGAAGTCGCGAAGCAGAGGCACCCACGCCCTTTCGCCCCGGGCGACCTGGTCGAGATCCTCCTCCATGCGGGCCGTGAACTGGAGGTCGACGTACTCGCCGAAGTGGTCGACGAGGAACCCGGTCACGATCTCGGCGACGCAGGTCGGGTACAGCCTGCGCTCGCGGATGACCACGTAGCCCCGATCGACGATCGTCGACAGGATGGCCGCGTAGGTGGACGGCCGGCCGATCCCGTTCTCCTCCAGCGCCCGCACCAGGGTTGCCTCCGTGTAGCGCGGCGGTGGCTCGGTGAAGTGCTGGACGGGGCGGACGTCGTCCACCGCGGTCTCGTCGCCGACAGCCAGCGGCGGGAGCGTGCGCTCCTGCTCGTCGGCGCCGTCGTCGCGGCCTTCCGTGTAAACCCGGGCGAAGCCCTCGAAGATCGTCCTCGTGGCCGTGGCCCGCAGGCCGGAGCGCCCCGCGGCGAGGTCGACGGTGGTCGTCTCCAGCTCCTTCTCGCGCATCTGGCTGGCGATGGCCCGCCGCCAGATCAGCCCGTACAGACGAGCCTCGTCGCGGCCGATGTGACGCGCCAGCTCGTCCGGGTCCCGGGCGAACGAGGTCGGCCGGATCGCCTCGTGGGCCTCCTGGGCGTTGCGCTGCTTCGTCCGGTACTGGCGGCCATGCGGCATCGCGTACTGCTCGCCGAAGCGCTCCGAGATGACGGCACGTGCCTCGCCGATCGCCTGGCCCGAGAGGTGGACCGAATCGGTCCGCATGTAGGTGATCAGGCCGACCTGGCCGTCGGGCGTCTCCACCCCTTCGTACAGGCGCTGGGCGATCGACATCGTCTTCTTCGGGCTGAAGCGGAGCTGGCGGCTTGCCTCCTGCTGGAGGGTCGAGGTCGTGAACGGCGGCGCCGGGCTCCGCTTCGAGGTCCTCACTCCGACCGAGTCGACGACCGGCCGGCTGGACAGCAGCTCCCCGGCGATCTGCTCCGCGCTGGCCGCGTCGGGGATCTCGGGCTTGTCGCCGTCGACGCGCACCAGGTCCGCCTCGAACGGGGTGCCGTCCGGCGCCAGCAGGGTCGCCGCGATCGTCCAGTACTCGCGGGCGACGAAGGCCCGGATCTCGCGCTCGCGATCGACCACCAGGCGGACGGCGACCGACTGCACACGGCCCGCCGAGAGGCCGCTCTGGATCTTCTTCGATACGAGCGGGCTGAGGGTGTAGCCGACCAGCCGGTCGACGATCCGGCGTGCCTGCTGGGCATCGACCAGCGCCCTGTCGATCTTCCGCGGATGGGCGAACGCCTCGCGGACCGCCCGCTCGGTGATCTCGCTGAAGGTGACCCGTGCCGACTTCTCGTCGGGGATCCCGGCTGCCTGGGCAACGTGCCAGGCGATCGCCTCGCCCTCCCGGTCGAGGTCTGTCGCGAGGTAGACGCGTGGCGCCGCCCGGGCGGCCCGCTCGATCGCGGCGACATGCCGCCGCCGGTCTGCCGGGATCACGTACTCGGGGGCGAAGTCGCCCTTGACGTCCACCCCGAGCTCCCCCTTGCCGGGGTTCTCGGGCAGGTCGCGGACGTGGCCGTACGACGCCAGAACGCGGTAGCCTGGGCCGAGGTAGCGCTCGATGGTGCGGGCCTTGGCCGGCGATTCGACGACGACGAGATTGTCGCTCACGGCGCAGGAGTCTAGCACCCGGTCCCGCGCGTTCCAGACGTTCGCCTGCCGGAGGCCGATCGCGGCGCGGCCATGCGGTCCAGCGCATCGGCCAGCCGGTAGCGGCCGAACGCACTCACCGCGATGCCGGCCTCCTCGAGCCGCGTCAGGACTGCCAGCACGGTGGGAACCGGCAGGCCGCTTGCGGCCGCGAGCGCGTCGGCGGTGACGGCGCCCGGCTCGAGCGCGGCGGCGACCTGCCTCTCGGCGGGTCCAAGGACGCCCGCGACCGTCGACGGGCTTGCCCCTGCCGCCACCGAGGGGCTGCACCGCCCCGACGCGACGGCAGCGTGCCGACGGGCGGTGACCTGACCGACGAGATCGAGGTCCTCGAGGAGCTCGGGGATCCCGGCGACCAGCCGCGCCTCGCCGGGGTACTCGCGCAGGAACCGGTTGCAGCCGACGCTCTGCGGCACGCCGAGGGACCCCGGCACCAGGAAGCAGCCCCGTCCCTGCTCGAGCGCCCAGTGGGCGGTGATGAGGGCCCCGCTCCGCTCCCCCGCCTCGACCACGACCGTGGCGTCCGCCAGACCGGAGATCACCCGGTTCCGGCGCGGGAACGTCCCCGGGCAGGGCGTCGCATCGGGTGGAAGCTCCGACACGACCGCGCCGCCCCGCGCCGCGATGGCCTGTGCGAGGCGGTCGTGCGCCCGGGGGTAGAGACGGCCATGGCCGCCGCCGAGCACGGCCACGGTCGGACCGCCGGCAGCCACCGCGGCGGCGTGGGCAGCCCCGTCGACGCCCACGGCGAGGCCGGACACGACCACCGCATCGACGGCGGCCAGGGCCGCCGCGATCCCCCCGGCCAGGCGGCGGCCGCCGTCGGACGGCCGGCGGGTGCCGACCACGGCGATCGACCGCGGGAGGTCGAGCACCGCCGCCTCCCCGAGAACGAAGAGGACCGGAGGAGGCAGCTCGATGGCCCGCAGTCGGGTCGGGTAGGAGGCATCCTCCGTGGTGACCACCGCGAGGCCCGCCCGGGCGATGCCGGCCAGGATGGCGGCCGAGCCCTCGACGGCGGCCACGACGCGGGCGGCAACCGCCGACTCCAGTCGCACCCCTTCCGAGACCGCCGCCTCGACCAGGCGCTCGGCTCCGCGCGGGCCGGCGGCCGCGCTTACGACGGCTCGCCCGTCGCCGAGCCCGCGCAGGAGCGCCCCCAGCGTCACCGGGCCGATGCCGTCGACCGAGGCGAGGATTGCCCACGCGTCGCGCTCGTCGGCACGGCTTCGCTCGCCGCGGCCGGGCGCGGTGCGGCCCGTCGCGGCCTGGGCCGGCCCGGCGTCGCTCGTGGCGGCCTCACTCGTCGTGCCCGACGTGAGCTGCGACTCTCCCAGCGGGCCGGCCCGAGCCACTCCCAGCATCGCGCTCACCCGCCCCGCCGGCCCTCGGCCACCAGGCGCGGCGGCCGGTAACGGGCCGATTCCTCCAGGTGGACCGGCAGGACCCGATCCGCCCGATCGAGGTCGGCGACGGTGCGGGCCACCCGCAGCAGCCGTTCGGTGGCCCGAGCCGAGAGACCGGCATGCTCGGCCAGCGCCACCGCGCGGGCCTCGCCCAGCCGGTCCATGCCAGCGGCTGCCCGCAGGGCGCGGCCTGACAGCCGCGCGTTCAGCCGGCGCCAGGGCCGCTCGACCTGGACCCGGCGTGCCGCCGCGACGCGAGCGGCCACGGCGGCCGACGACTCGGGTTCCGGGCCGTGCACGAGCTCGTCAGGTGGCACCCGCGGCAGCTCGAGCCACAGGTCGATCCGGTCGAGCAGCGGGCCGGACACGCGCGCCCGGTACCGCTCGCCGATCCCGGGTCGGCACGAGCACCGCCCGGCGGGGTCGCCGTCCCAGCCACAGGGACACGGGTTCATCGCGGCGACAAGCTGGAAGCGGGCCGGGAACACGACCGCGCGGCCGACCCGCGAGATCGCGACGCGTCCGTCCTCGAGGGGCTGGCGGAGCGCCTCCAGCGTCCCCCGGTCGAACTCGGGCAGCTCGTCGAGAAACAGGATTCCGTCGTTGGCCAGGGTGACTTCGCCCGGTGCCAGCCGCCCGCCACCTCCGCCGACCATCGCTGCATAGGAAAGGGTGTGGTGCGGAGCGCGACAGGGACGCTGGCGAACAAGGCCGGTCACCGGCAGCCCGGCGACCGACGCGATCACGGTCGCCTCGAGCGCCTCGTCATCGTCGAGCAGGGGGAGCAGCCCCGGGATGGTGCGGGCCAGGAGGGTCTTGCCGGTGCCGGGTGGCCCGACCATGAGCAGCCCGTGGCCGCCCGCGAGCGCGATCTCGAGGGCGCGCCGGGCCTCCGCCTGACCCCGCACCTCGGCGAGATCGGGTACCTCCGGGAGGGGAACGGGCACGCCCGCGTCGCTCCCCGGCTCGCGACCGGGCTCCGGCGCGGGGCCGGGCCGCGAGCCGAAGGCAGGCTCGTCCCCGGTCCCGGCGACCACGGGCGCATCGCCGGCCTCGATCCGGGTGCCGGGAACTCGTCGCAGCCGCCCGCGGCGGCCCACGCGGAGATGCTCCACGGCGTCGAGCAGGGTGGCCGCCGCAAGTGCCTCGATCCCGGGGACGAGGCGCGCCTCGGCCAGGCCCTCGACCGGCACCACGACCCGCGGCACGCCGCGCCGTGCCAGTGCCGCGACCATCGGCAGCAGCCCCGGGACCGAGCGGACATCGCCGCCGAGCGAGAGCTCGCCCAGCAGGGCCCAGCGCCCGCTGCAGCGCACCTGCTCGGACCCGAGCAGCACACCGGCCGCGATCCCCAGGTCCAGGCCCGACCCGGCTTTCGGCAGGTCCGCCGGGGCAAGGTTGACGGTGATGCGCCGCGGCGGGTAGGCGAAGCCGGAGTTGCGAATCGCACCGCGGACCCGCTCGCGTGCCTCCTTCAGGGCCGCGTCAGCCAGTCCGACGATGGTGAAGCCCGGCAGCCCCGGCGCGACGTCGACCTCGACCCGGACGGGCCGTCCGGAGAGGCCGTGAAGCGTGGCGGCGAGGACCGTGGCGAGCATCGCCCGGACCGTACCGGCTGCCGCTCACCGGCGGTTGCGCGGCCACTTACCGGGCGCTTTCGCCCGCCTGCCCGGCGTCTCCCCGCCTGCGCGGGCGGGACGTGCGCGGCTAGGTTCGGGCCGGTGCCGGTGCCCCCGCGTCGGCCGGCACACCCTGCTTGTCGGCGACCCGGGCGAAGTCCAGGAAGGACCGCCCGAGCGGTGAATCGGCCTTGGCGTACATGACCGGTGCGCCCGAGTTGAGGGCGCTGATCGCCCCCCGGTACTCGTTGAGGATCTGGTGCTCGATCGACCGCTTGAGGGCCTTCTCAGCCGCCCCCACGCTGATGCCGGTGAAGGCATTGGACCGGTTGAGGAGCAGCTTGACGTTGTCCGACTCGTAGCCGAGATGGGCGAGCGTCTCCAGCACCAGGCGGACGTTCTTGAGGCAGGAGAGGTCAGCAGTCATGACAACGTAGATGGGGTTGGCCGCGTCGAACGTCTGCAGGTTCACCTCGTCCAGCCGCTTGTCGACGTCGATCACCACGTAGTCGTAGACGGTCCGCAGGAGCTCGAGCAGCTGGCTCATGTGGGCCGGCGTGACCAGCTCGGCCGTCTCGGGCGACGGCGGGGCCAGCAGCAGGTCGATGCCCGAGTCGTGGTGGACGACCACGGTCCGCAGCAGGTCGGCATCCATCGTCGGGGCCGAGACCGCGTCGACGATGCTCTTGCGGTCGAGGCCGAGATCGAGGAAGACGCGGTGGTCGCCGAACTGGAGGTTGGCGTCGACGAGACAGACCTTGCGGCCAAGCTCGCGGTGCAGGGCGATGGCCGTGTTGATGGCGATCGTGGTCGTGCCCACGCCACCCTTGGCCCCGTAGAAGGCGAAGACGCGGCCGAGGGGCGGCCTGCCGACCAGGACCTCCCTGGGGGCGAAGCGGGCCAGCAGGCTGCGCATCCGGGCCAGCAGCTCGGCCGGGTGGAAGGGCTTGATCAGGTAGTCGTCGGCGCCCGCCCGCAGGCCCCTGATCCGCTGCTCGACGTCGCTCTCGGCTGTGAGCATGATGATCGGGACGTGGGCGTTGGGGCCCTCCTCGGCGCGGATCTTCTGGGCGACCTGGTAGCCGTCCATCTTGGGCAGCATGACGTCGAGCAGGATCAGCGCCGGCGCCTCGGTCCCCCACAACCGGAACCCCTCGGCCCCGTCAGCCGCGCTGAGGACGTCGTAGCCCTCCTGCTTGAGCGCGTAGCTGAGCATCCGCTGGACATGGGCGTCGTCATCGACGACGAGGATCTTGGCCGCCATTCCCCTGCTCTCGGCGCCTCCTGCCCGAAGAACGTGCCTCCGCCCCCGGCGGACCGCATCGCCGCGCCACTATAGCGGACGGCCCGATCCGCGAGACCGGCCGCGACGGAGCGCGGCCGGTCCCACGCGCCGCTCAGCCGGCGGGTGGTACGCCTGTCGGTGCCGCAGGCCCGGCCACGATCGAACCCGCGGCCATGCCCGCCCCGAGGCCGCGGACAAGCGGCTCGATGATCTGGGTGAACTCGGTCGGGATGACGTACTTGGTCGACGGCGAGGCTCCGATCGCCTTGAGCGCCTCGAGGTACTGCAGGAGCATCGTCTTCTGGTCGATCGTCCTGGCGGCCGCGTAGATCCGCTCGAGGGCCAGGCTGAAGCCCTCGGCGTTGAGGATCTGGGCCTGGCGGAAGGCTTCGGCGCGGAGGATCTGGGCCTGGCGCTCCCCCTCGGCGCGAAGGATGTTGGCCTGCTTCTCGCCCTCGGCCACGTTGATCTCGGACTGGCGCCTGCCCTCGGACTCGGTGATGACCGCGCGGCGGGTCCGTTCGGCCGAGAGCTGACGGTTCATGGCGTCCTGGACGTCGCGCGGCGGGGTGATCTCCCGGATCTCGACGGTGGTGACCTTGCCGCCCCAGCGCTCGGTCACCTCGTCCAGCTTCGTTCGCAGGACCTCGTTGATCTGCTCGCGACGGGACAGGACCTCGTCGAGCAGGATATCGCCGATGACCGCCCGCAGGGTCGTCGTCGCCACGCCCTGGAGGGCGCCGGCGAAATAGGCCACGTTCACCAGGCTCTTGAGCGGATCGACGATGCGCCAGTAGATCAGGAAGTCGACGTTGATCGGGGCGTTGTCCTTGGTGATCGTCGTCTGGCTGGGAACCTCGATGAACTGCTCGCGGATGTCGACCTTGACCGGCCGGTCGATGACCGGCCAGAGGAAGCGCAGGCCGGGCTCGCGGACCAGGCGCTCGTTCGTCTTGCCCAGCCGGAAGACGACCATCCGCTCGTACTGCTGGACGATCCGCACCGACAGGTAGAGGAACACCAGGACGACGACGATGAGAACGACCACACCCACGATCGGGTAGGCGAAGTCCACGGGTCCGCTCCTTTCAGGTTCGGCAGATCTCCAGCATACGCGTCGTCAGCCGGCGGGACCGGTCTCGAGCGGCTCGACGACCAGGGTCAGCCCGTCCTGGGCGACGACCCGGACCTTGGTGCCGCGAGTGAGCGTCCGGCGGTCGGCGGTCCGGGCCGTCCATTCTTCACCGACGGCCAGGACCGAGCCGAGAGGCTCCAGCGGCCGGGCGACAACGCCGGCCTCGCCCACAACGCGCAGCGAACCGACGAGCACGGGGCTCGACTTCATCCGGCGCGTCCGGTACGCGATCAGGGCGATCATCGCCGCGAACACCCCCATCCCGATCACGGCCGTGGCCAGGATTGGGAAGGCGACCTCGGCCGTCGGCGCCGTGGGTGTGCCCGGGGCCGTGTAGAGGGCCGACGCCCCGAGGGCGAAGCAGACGATCGCCCCGACGGTCAGCAGGCCGTGGCTGGTCACGGTCACCTCGAGCACGAGCAGCACGATCGCCAGCACGATCAGCAGCAGGCCGCCGACGTTGAGCGGCAGGCTGCCGAAGCCGATGAAGGCCAGGATGATCGAGATGATCCCGATGATGCCGGTCACGAAGTTCGGGTTCTGGAGCTCGAAGACGAGGCCCAGCGAGCCGAGGGTGA
>JAGDMV010000042.1 GCA_017860675.1 Chloroflexota bacterium | reverse complement strand
GCGGTCACCGACCCGGCGTGCTCGGGGAAGGCGCAGATCCCCGCGCTGATGGTGATCGGCAGTCGGTCGCCCTCGCTGCACGCGAGCGTCCAGTCGAGGAGCTCGCGCCGGACCGCCTCGATCGTGCTTTCGACAGTGGAGGAGCCCGCCGCCGACGCCACGACCAGGAACTCGTCGGGCCCGTAGCGGCCGACGATCGCCTGGGGCGGGGCCGCGGCATGGAGGCAGCCGGCGAGGACGAGCAAGGCGCGGTCGCCGGCAGCGTGCCCGTGGGTGTCGTTCAGCTGCCGGAAGTTGTCGATGTCCACCAGCCCCACGACCGTCGCGCCCCCGTCCCGCCGGGTGGCCTCGAGGACGTGCTCGAGGTGGGCCACCATCGCGCCGTGGTTCGGCATCCCCGTGAGGGCATCGCGGCGGGTCGACTCGAGCAGCTGGGTGGCCTGCCGGGCGATCCGCGCCTGGGCGCCGCGGAAGACGAGGAACAGGATCACCGACAGGATGAGGGCCGCCGTGAGCGTGAGGGTGACGACGTCGCGGCGCGCCACGTCGAGCTGCGCCACGATCGGGCCGGCGTCGCGCCAGGCGGCCACGACCGCGCGGGTTGTGCCGTCGAGGCTCTGCACCGGGAGGTACTCGCGGACGGTCGCCGCCAGCCCGAGCGCCGGGCCGGCCTGGCCGGCCGGGGCCGGTTCCTGGAGCAGGTCCGCGCCGGCCGTCCCGCCCTGGGCGGCGGTCATGCCAGCGTCCGGCGCGACGACCGTGCCGGCAAGCCCAGGTATGGATGCGGCGATCACCCGCCCGTCACGGGCCCGCAGCTCGACGCGGGCCATGTTCCCGCGCCCGACGAGCGCGGCGAGCTGATCCTCCAGCGCGGCGAGGCGTTCCGGGGCCGGGCCGTCGGCCGCCAGGTCGTCGGCAGTGACGAAGGTGTTGACGAAGGCGCGGATGAGGCCGGCGTCATTGCCGACGACGGAATCGAGGGTCGTCGCCTGGAAGCTGGTCGAGACGACGGTGGCCTGGGCGCTCGCGGTCACCCCGACGAGGACGAGGCAGATGCCGTACACGAGCAGCAGCAGCGTCGGGCGACGGCCTGGGCGCGGGAGCGAGCGCCGCCGCGCAGGAGGCGACGAGGCCCCCCGAGGTTCCAGCGCAGGAGCTTCCACGCTGGCGACGATAGGCGTGTCGTCACCGGTGGAGTATGGGTCGATCGTCCCATGGCGATCGGCCGAGTGACGCCCGGCGGGCGCCGGGTCGCGCGGAGCCGGACGTCGCTCGGCCGGCGATCGAGCGACGCCCCCGGCGCTACGATGCCGCTGTGAGCAGCCCTGTTCGGGTCGACGGGCGACGAATGGCCCTGGCGGCCGCAGCCATCGTGGCCGCGCTGGTGGTCGCCACGCTGGCCGTCGCCGCAGTCGAGTCGTGGGCCGGGATCACCGACGCGTCGGCCGCGTACCTGCTGGCGGTGGTCGCCGTCGCCGTCTGGCTGGGGACCGTCGCCGCGGTCATCACGGCGGTCGGGGCCTTCTTCCTCTACAACGCGCTGTTCATCGAGCCGATCGGCACGCTCCTCGTGAGCGATCCCCGCGAGTGGCTGAACCTGCTCCTGTTCCTCTTCCTCGGGCTGGTCGTCGGCCAGCTGGCCGGTCGCCAGCGTGAGCGAGCCGAATCCGCCCTGCTCCGCGAGCGGCAGGCCCGGGCCCTGTACGAGGTGAGTCGCGCGCTGGCGGCTGCCAGCAGCGCCCGGGAGGCCCTGCCGGCAATCGTCGGGATGCTGTCCTCCGACCGGGTTGGCTCGAGAGCGTGGATCTCCCTGTCGGACGCGGCCGGGCCGGAACGACCTGCCGCCGACAGCGGCGGGCCGGCAGCGCCGGCCGTACCCGCGAGCCATCGAGTGGTTCGCCGCGCAGCCGGGAACGAGCCGCCGGCGTGGGTGCGCGTTCACGACCCGCGATACGCGCACCCGGGGGCGGCCCCGAGCGCGGAGGACACGTACCGGGTGCCGATCGAGTCGCCCGGGGGATCTCGCGGCTCGGTCTGGGTCACCCGGCCCAGGTCTGCCGGCCCACCAGGGCGCGGCGACACCCGCGTCCTGCTGTCCATCGCAGACCAGGTCGGCCAGGCCCTGGAGCGGGATCGACTGGCCGAGCAGGCGGTGAGCGCGGCGGTCGCAAGGCGCAGCGAGGCGGCCAAGACCGCGTTGCTCGACTCGGTGGCCCATGACCTCCGGACCCCGCTGGCCGCGATTCGCGCGGCCGCCGGCAGTCTCGCCGATCCAGAAGCGCAGCTTGACGGCGGAGAACGCCTGGCCCGCGCCGCGGCGATCGATCGCGACGCGGCGCGCCTCAGCCGCCTGGTCACGAACCTGCTCGACCTGAGCAGGCTCGAGGGCGGCGATCTGCGGGGGCGGCCGGCGATCATGGTCGTGGAGGACCTCATCGCCGACGCCGTCGACCGACATGCCGATCTGCTCGCCGGACGGCCGGTGACGGTCGAGGTGGCCGAGGGCCTGCCGCCAGTGGTGGTCGATGCCGTGTTCATAGACCAGGTGCTGGCCAACCTCCTCGAGAACGTCGCCGCGCACACGCCCGCCGGGACGGCGGTGCGGATCTCGGCCTCGATGGTCGGCGACGACCGCGTCCGGGTCACGGTCGAGGACGCCGGCGCCGGGGTCGCCGAGGCGGCCCTGGCGTCGCTCTTCGTGCGCGCCGGTCCGAGGCCGGCGCCTGCCGGGCGAGGCGGCCGCGGGTCGGGGATCGGGCTGGTCGTGGTGCGCGGCCTGGTCGAGGCGATGGGCGGGACGGTCTCGGCCGCTCGCAGCGCCTTGGGCGGCCTTCGGGTGGACGTCGACGTGCCGGTCGCCCCGGCGGTCATCGGCGCCCCCGAGGGCGCGGGGCAGGGCGGGCCGTGACCGAGGGCGCTGCCGCCAGCGTGCTGCTGGTCGAGGACGACATCGCCACCCGCGCCGAGGTGACTACCTTCCTGCGCGCCCGCGGGCTGCGCGTGACGGAGGCTGCGGACGCCCGGTCGGCCGTCCTCGCCTGGCAGGGTGCGCGGCCGGACATCGTGGTACTCGACCTCGGGCTGCCCGACGTGGACGGGCTGACCGTCATCCGCCGGGTCCGCCGGGAGGCGACGACCCCGATCCTTGTCCTCTCCGCGCGCGACCGCGAGGCTAGCAAGATCGAGGCGCTGGAGCTCGGCGCCGACGACTACGTGACCAAGCCCTTCAGCACCGGCGAGCTGCTGGCCAGGCTGCACGCGCTCCTGCGGCGGGCTGCCGGCCCGGCTGCCGAGTCGGACGGGGCGGTGCGCCTCGGCTCCCTGCGGCTGGACGTCGCCCGGCACGAGGTGACCGTCGGCGGCCGGCCGGTGCACCTGACGCCGCGCGAGTTCGAGGTGCTCAAGGTGCTGGTGGGACATGCCGGGCGGGTCGTGACGCACGGTCGGCTGCTGCGGGCAGTGTGGGGCACGGCCTACGGTGAGGAGGCCCACTACATCCATGTCTACGTCAGCCAGATCCGGCGGAAGCTCGCGGCCGCCGATCCAGACGGGGATCTCGGCGGCCTCATCCACGCCGAGCCCGGTGTCGGCTACCGGGTGATGCTGCCGGGAGACGGTGACCGCCGGACCGGGGCCGGAACCTGAGCGGTTCTTGAGCGCGCCGACCCGCCGGGAGCGTCGTTCCCTCTTGGGGGCGCGGCGATGCTGGTTGTGTGAGTGCGATAGCAGCAATCGATCGTGGGGCGAGCCGCGGCCAGGCGCGGCTGCGGCGCGAGGCGGCCGAGCTTGAAGCGGCCATCGCGCTGGTCGCCGCCCGGTCACAGTACCGGATCGTCCTCTGCGGCCTTCGCTACGGCGGCCAGCTTGCCGCCGCACGGGCAGTGGAGGCTGCCGCCGCCGGCGTCCGGCTCGAGCCGGTGCGCCGCGACCAGGGCACCTTCGACATCCGCGTCTGCCGGGCCTGACCGCCGAGGTTCTCGTGGGAGCGCCCGTTCTCAGCGGGCGGAAGTCCGCCGACCGCCGCCTGCGGGTGCCTCGGCCCGAGGCGCGCTACTTCCGCTACGTCCGACCCGGGGTCGTCAGCGCCCGGCCGGCGGCGATCGAGCCGCGCCGGCCCATCGCCCGTGCGCTGGCGCGCGTTCGCCGGCTGGCCTTCGGCCGGCCCCTGGCGAGCGCGCAGGAGATCGAGGAGCGGCTGCCCAGGTGGAAGGCGCTGGCAGTCTTCTCCAGCGACGTCATGTCGTCGGTGGCCTATGCCACCGAGGCGATCATGTTCTCGCTCCTGGGTGTCGGCATCGTCGCCTTCGGATTCGTCATGCCGATCTCGATCCTGATCGTCGGCCTGCTGGCTCTCGTCACCTTCTCATACCGGCAGACGATCCGGGCCTACCCGAACGGCGGCGGCAGCTACATCGTGGCGCGCGCCAACCTTGGGACGTTGCCCGGCCTGGTGGCTGCCGCCTCTCTGCTCACCGACTACGTGCTCACGGTCGCGGTCAGCGTCTCCGCCGGCATCTGGAACCTGGTCTCGGCGTTCCCCGTGCTCCAGGGTGCCACGATGCCACTCATCGTCCTGGCGATCCTGCTGGTCATGGCGGTGAACCTGCGCGGCACCCGCGAGAGCGGCACGGTCTTCGCCCTGCCGACCTACCTCTTCATCGGCAGTGCCCTCCTGCTCGTCGGCGTCGGTCTCGCACGGACTGCCCTGGGTGCCACTCCGACGGTGACCGACGTCGTTCCCCTGCAAGTGTCGGCCGAGAGCCTGACCGTGCTCATCCTGATGAGGGCATTCGCCGACGGCTGCTCGGCCATGACCGGGACCGAGGCGATCTCGAACGGCACACCCGCGTTCCGGCCCCCGGAGTGGAGGAACGCCCAGCGAACGATGGCCACGATGGCTGTCGTCCTGGGTACGGTGTTCCTCGGCATCTCGTTCCTGGCGGTCGGGGCGGGGGCGGTGCCGTCCGCCGATGAGACTGTCCTGTCGCAGGTGGGCCGGGCGGTCTTCGGCAGGGGTCCTGCGTACTACGTCCTGCTGCTGTCGACGATGGGTATCCTGGTGTTGGCTGCCCAGACCAGCTTCGCCGACTTCCCGCGCCTCTCGTCCATCCTGGCACGGGACGGCTTCATGCCCCGGAGCTTCGCGTTTCGGGGAGAGCGCCTTGCCTTCAACGCCGGGATCGTCGCCCTTGGCCTGCTGTCGATCGCGGTCGTGGTCCCGTTCGGCGGCAGCGTCACGGCGCTGATCCCCCTCTACGCCCTCGGCGTCTTCACCGCCTTCACCCTGTCCCAGGCCGGCATGGTCCGCCACTGGTTGACGGAGCGCGGCCCGGGCTGGCGGCGAAGCGCCACCATCAACGGTGTGGGGGCGGTGGCGACCGGCGCGGTGGCCGTGGTCTTCGCCATCGCCAAGTTCGCCCTCGGGGCCTGGATCATCCTGGTCGTCGTCCCCGTGTTGATCGCGGCCATGCTGTACGTTCACCGCCGGTACGCCCGTGAAAGCGCCGAGCTGGACGTCGCCCCGGAAGTCGTGTGGGGGCCGCCGGTGCACCGCCGCCGGGCTGTCATCCCGGTCACCGGGGTGACTCAGGATGTGATCCAGGCGGTCCGCTTTGCCCGCTCGATGACGGAGGATGTGACCGCTGTCTTCGTGACCGACGACGTGGCAACCGGCGAGGAGGTCCGCTCCCGGTTCGATCGCCAGCTGCCCGGCCTCTCCTTCGTGATCGTCGACTCGCCGTACAGGAACCTGGTCGAGCCGCTGACCCGCTACCTCGAGGTGCTGGCCGAGAAGGACGAGAGCGTCGTCACCGTCCTGCTCCTTCCTGAGCGGCTGACGAGCCGGTGGTGGGATCGCTTCCTCTTCAACCAGAACGGCCATCGGATCCGCGAGGCGCTCATCGGGACGCCCGGCATCCTGGTGGCGAGCATTCCCTTCCGGGCGACGCACTGAGCGGCGCGGTCGATCGGGAGGGCGGCACGGCGCGTCGCGGCGCGATCGCCAGGTGTATCGGCTGGAGCCGGGATCTGGCGTCGAGCGTGGCTCAGGAGCGGTCGCGCCGCTGCGACGGGAGGTCGACGATCACGTCGGTCGCCTTGACCACGCAGACGACCTCGTCGCCGACGGCAAGTTTGAGCTCGCGGGCCGCCTCGGCCGTGATCAGGCTGACCAGCCGGTGCGGTCCCGCCTGGACCTCGACGACGGCCGCAACCTGGTCGCGCTCGACACGAGTCACGACCCCGGGAAAGCGGTTCCGTGCCGACTGGGCGGCGATCGGCTGCTCCGCCGCTGCCCGGCGGCGCTCGGCCAGCAGCCGGGTCACCTCGGCCAGTGAGACAAGCCGCTGGCCGCCGGTCGAGCGCTCGAAGTGCAGCCGGCCGGCGGATTCCCAGCGGCGGAGCGTCGCGACCGACACGCCGAGCATCTCGGCTGCCTGGCCGACCCGGATCAGGGGGGTGTCCGCCGCGGTGCCCATCGCTGTTCCTCCATGTGCATACATCCCGTCTAGCGAGCGTCGGATAGGCAGTGATTTGACAACGACTGTGAGGGTACCGGAGCATGCAGCTGGCACGCCGTCAGCCGGTGCGATCCGGCGCCGTGTGACCGCGCGTTGCCGAGGAGGATACAGATGATCAAGGCGGACCGGGCCGGGCGGCTCGTCCTCGTGCTGCTGGCGGTCGTGGCTCTCGTGGCGGGAGCGTGCACGACGGGCGCCTCGCCGAGCGCCTCGCCGACGGAGGCGCCCACCACGGCGCCGGCGACCGAGGCGCCCACCCCGGCGCCGACGGAGGCGCCCACCCCGGCCGGCAGCACGAGCATCATCCTGGCGACGACCACGTCGACCCAGGACTCCGGCCTGCTCGACGTGCTCGTGCCGGACTTCGAGGCGCGGACCGGCTACGCCATCAAGACGATCCCCGTGGGCAGCGGCCAGGCGCTGCAGATGGGCAAGGAAGGGAACGCCGACGTCCTGCTCGTCCACTCGCCGGCGGCCGAAAAGACCCTCATGGACGAGGGCTGGGGCACGGATCGCCGCCTGGTGATGCACAACGACTTCATCATCGTCGGCCCGCCCGACGACCCGGCCGGCATCAAGGGTCTCACCTCGGCCACGGACGCCTTCACCAGGATCGCCGACGCCAAGGCGACGTTCGTGTCGCGCGGCGACGACTCGGGCACGAATGCCAAGGAGCTGGCCATCTGGAAGGCCGCCGGCATCACGCCCGAGCCCGACTGGTATGTCGAGTCGGGTCAAGGGATGGGGGCGACTCTCAAGATCGCCTCGGAGAAGGCCGGCTACACCCTGACCGACCGGGCCACCTACCTGGCCACCAAGGCGGATCTTGCCCTCGACCTCCTCGTGGAAGGTGACGCCATCCTGCTCAACATCTACCACGTGATCAGCGTCAACCCGGAGAAGTGGCCGAAGGTCAACGCCGCCGGCGCGACGGCGTTCTCCGACTATCTCGTCTCGCCGGAGGGCCAGGCGCTGATCGGCGAGTTCGGTGTCGACAAGTACGGCCAGCCGCTCTTTGTCCCGGACGCCGGGAAGGACGAAGCCTCGCTTCCCTAGGCAGCATCGTGACCGCGACCGGCGGGCGCGGGCAGGGGCCGCGCCCGCCGGTTCATCTTCGGCCGGCCGCCGCCCTCGGCTCGGCCGCCTCCAGCGAGCCGCCGCCCTCGGCGCGGCCGCGACCGGGCCTGAGGGGGCGCGTATACTCGCCCGATCCGATGACCGAACTCGCCCCCAACCCCGGCAAGAGGCTCGTGGTCACCGTGGATGGTGTCCGCTGGGCCCGCTACCCGGTTCGCACCCACCTGGTCACCGAGCACGATGACCTCGAGGACGTGCTGCGGCGGTACGCCGTGCCCCACGTCCAGCCGGGGGATCTCCTCTTCCTGAGCGAACGCCTCGTCGCGACCATGCAGGGCCGGGCCTACCCGATCGACGAGATCGAGGTGTCGCCGCTGGCCGCCTTCCTGGTCAAGCACGTCTACAAGAACCCGTACGGGATCGGCATCGGCAGCCCGTGGACGATGGAGCTGGCGATCCGCGAGGCCGGCGTGCCGCGGATCCTGCTCGCCTCGGCGGTGGCAGCGGTCACCAAGCCGTTCGGCATCCGCGGCCTCTTCTACAAGGTCGCCGGCCAGACCGTCGCCTCGATCGACGGGCCGGCCGACTACGTCATCCCGCCCTACAACCGCTACGCCAAGCTGGGGCCGAAGAACCCGCGGGCCGAGGCGGAGCGGGCCAGGGCGGTGACGGGCTGTGACACCGTCATCGTGGACGCCAACGACCTCGGAGTGGCGGTGCTCGGCAAGAGCTCGAAGCAGCTCCGCGACCCGGTGCTGCGGGCGATCTTCAAGGACAACCCGCTGGGCCAGACGGGCCAGCAGACGCCGATCGGGATCGTCCGCCGGGAGGTGGCCACGCCGGTCGACTGACCGCCCGCGGCGGCGCAGCCCTTGCCGCCAGTCACCGCCGACCCGCGCTGGGCGCCCCCGCCCTGGGCGCCCCCGCCCTGCAGGTCCGTGGCGACGGCCGCGACGGACACGCCCGGCCCGGCCCATCGCGCCACCGCGGCTACAATCGGCCTCCGATGCCGATCTATCTCGACCATGCCGCGACGACCCCGCTGCGACCCGAGGCGCTCGAGGCGATGCTCCCTTTCCTCGGCGCCACCTTCGGCAACCCGTCATCGGGTCACGCCTGGGGACGGGCGGCCCGGACCGCGCTCGACGAGGCACACGAGCGACTGGCCGCCGCCCTCGGCGGGACGGCCCGCGAGATCGTCATCACCTCGGGCGGCACGGAGGCCAACAACCTCGCCCTCAAGGGCGCGGCCTGGGTGGGCCGGGCCCGCGGCAACCGGATCGTGACCTCGGCCGTCGAGCACCACGCCGTCGGTCACAGCCTCGCCCACCTGGCCAAGTTCGGCTTCGAGATCGCCGAGGTCGGCGTCGACCGGACCGGCCGGGTGGACCCCGACGACGTCGCGGCGGTGGTCGACGAGCGGACGATCGTGGTGGCCGTGATGCTGGCCAACAACGAGGTCGGCACGGTCGAGCCGATCCGCGAGATCGCCGAGCGCCTGCCGCGGCGGCGGAGCATTCACCTGCACGTCGACGCGGTGTCGGCCGCCCCGTACCTCGACGTCGACGTGGGCCAGCTGGGCGCCGACACGGTCGCGCTCGGTGCCCACAAGTTCGAGGGTCCGAAGGGGACGGGTGCGCTCTGGATCCGGCGCGGCACGCCGCTCCTCGCCCAGGCCCACGGCGGCGGCCAGGAACGCCACCGCCGGGCGGGCACTGAGAATGTAGCCGGGGCGGTCGGGATGGCCGTCGCCTACGAGCTTGCCTGCGCCGAGAAGCCGGCCACGCGGGCCCGCCTGGAGGGCTTCCGGACCCGCCTCGCAGCTGCCTGCACGGCGGTCGAGGGCGTGGAGATCACTGGCCACCCGTCCGCGCGCCTCCCCGGGCTGCTGTCGCTCCTCTGTCGCGGCGCCGACGGCACGGCCGTGACCGTCGCCCTCGACCTCGACGGGATCGCCGCCTCCACCGGCTCGGCCTGCGCCAGTGGCGACCCGCAGGCATCGCATGTCCTGCTGGCCATGGGCTACGGGCCGGACGAGGCCGCTTCGGCCCTGCGCCTGTCGCTGGGCAGGACGACGACCGCCGCCGAGGTGGACGAGGCGGCTCGCGTCGTGCCCCGGGTCATCGGCGCGCTCCGCGACGGGGCGGTGGCGCTGGCCGCCGATCCGCGGACGGCCGGCTTGCCGGGCTGACGGGGCGCCATGGCCCGGGTCCTGGTCGCAATGTCGGGCGGCGTCGACTCGTCGGTCGCTGCCGCCCTGGTCAGTGACGCCGGCGACCAGGCGGTCGGAGTCTGGATGCGCCTCCATGACGGCGCCGATGCGCGCTCGGAGGCCAGCCCCAGTTGCTGCTCGGTGGACGCGGCCGAGGACGCCCGGCGCGTCGCCGGCCAGCTCGGCATCCCGTTCTACGTTCTCGACCTGCGGCACGAGTTCGAGGCCGGGGTCATCCGGCCGTTCGTGGCCGCCTACCTGGCCGGGCTCACGCCGTCGCCCTGCGTCGACTGCAACTCGGTGGTGAAGTTCGGGGCGCTCCTCGGGCTCGCCCGGCACCTGTACGGCTGCGACGCGGTGGCGACCGGCCACTACGCGCGGATCGAGGCTGGCCGGGACGGCGGCGGGCGACCGCTGCTCCGCCTGCGGCGCGGCCGCGACGCGGCCAAGGACCAGTCCTACTTCCTCTACGGACTCGGCCAGGACCAGCTGGCCCACGCCCGGTTCCCGCTCGGTGAGCTGACCAAGCCGGAGGTGCGAGCCATCGCCAGGGCGCGCGGCCTGGCGACCGCGGCCACGGCCGAGAGCCAGGAGATCTGCTTCGTCGCCGGGGGCGACATCCGCGCCGCGCTCGCCGCCCGGTCCGGCTGGGTGCCGGCGCCCGGGCCGGTCCTCGACGCCGACGGGCGGGTCGTCGGGCGCCACGACGGCGCTGCCGGCTGCACCGTGGGCCAGCGGCGGGGGACGGGCGTGGCCACCGGCGAGCGGTGCTACGTGAGCCGGGTCGACCCGGCCACAAACACGATCGTCGTCGGTCGGCGCGAGGAACTGGAGACCGCGGCGTTCGTCATCAGCGAGGTCTCCTTCGTCGGCGGATCGGCCCCCGGCCCGTCCTTCGAGGCCCAGGTGCAGGTCCGCCACCGGGCCGGCCCGGTGGCGGCCCGGGTCACGCGCCTCGACGCCGGCGACGATCGCAGCTGGCTGGTCGAGACCGGGCGGCCGGTCTGGGCGGCGGCCCCGGGCCAGGCTGCCGTGCTGTTCGACGGGGAGTACGTCGTGGGCGGCGGCCGCATCGCCCGCCAGGCGGCCGCCGCCGTGCCGGCACCGCAGGACGGGACGGACGGCTGGACGAACACCCCGACCCGGGAGCGCGCCGCAGCGACCGAGCCGTCGGTCGCCAGGGCCGGCTGACCGTGCCCGAGATCGGCCCCGCGCCTATCCTGGCCGCCCTCGTCGGGGCCGGCTGGACCGCGTTCTTCGTCGTGGTCAGGGGCACCGCCGGTGCGCGGCTGCCGTTCGTCGCCCTGCTGGCTGCGATCGGCGCCTGGGCGGGCGACGCGATAGGCGGGCGGCTCGGCCTTGACCCCCTCGTGCTCGGCGACTTCCACCTCGTTGCCGCGTCGATCGGGGCGTGGGCCGGGATCGGCTTCGTCGTCCTGTTCTCGGTGCTCGGACCGACCCGCCGCCCCTGACACGCACGCGACCGCCCCTGACCCGCCGACGGCCGACGCGCGCTCGCGACCGCCCCTGACCCGCGGGCGGCCGACGCACGCGCGCTGCCCGCCGGCCCACGGTCGCACGACCGCTCCGTTCGCTACCATTGCGCGGATGGCCAGCCCCGATCCACGGATCCGTTCCCTCCCGGCCGCCGAGATCCGCCAGCGCTACCTCGACTTCTTCGGCGCGCGCGGCCACGCGGTGGTGCCCTCGGCCAGCCTGATCCCGGCCGGCGATCAGACCCTGCTCTTCACCAACTCCGGCATGGTCCAGTTCAAGGACGTGCTGACCGGGGCCGAGACCCGCTCCTACAAGCGGGCGGTGGACGTCCAGCGCTGCCTGCGGGTGGCCGGCAAGCACAACGACTTCGAGGAGGTCGGGCGGACGCCCCGCCACCACACGCTGTTCGAGATGCTGGGCAACTGGAGCTTCGGGGACTACTTCAAGCGCGAGGCGATTCACTGGGCCTGGGAGTTCCTGACCGTCGAGCTGGGCATCCCC
>JAGDMV010000041.1 GCA_017860675.1 Chloroflexota bacterium | reverse complement strand
GGAGATCGAGCGACGCTGGTACGTCGTCGACGCGACGGACGAGACGCTCGGCCGGCTCGCGTCGCGGATCGCCCGCGTCCTCGAGGGCAAGCACAAGCCCGAGTACTCGCCCAACCTCGATTCCGGCGACCACGTGATCGTGCTCAACGCCGCCCGGATCGCGGTCACCGGCGACAAGCTCGACTCGAAGCTGTACCGCCGCCACAGCGGCTACCCCCAGGGGTTCAAGCAGGAGACGCTCGGCCACCTGCTCGCCCGCCGTCCCGAGGAGGTGATCCGGCGGGCCGTGAAGGGCATGCTGCCGCGGAACCGGTTGGGGGCCCAGCAGCTCCGCAAGCTCAAGATCTACGCCGGCCCCGATCACCCCCACCAGGCGCAGCGGCCGGAGCCGCTCGCCTGACGAGGAGCACCCGATGACCACCGCGCCGCACTTCTACGGGACCGGCCGCCGCAAGACCGCGGTCGCCCGGGTCCGCCTCATGCCGGGCGAGGGCGAGATCGTCGTCAACGGCCGGACGCTCGACCAGCACTTCGGCAACGCGGTTGCCGAGGGCGACATCCGCCTTCCCTTCCGGGTGACCGGGACCGAGGGTCGCTACAACGCGATGGTGAAGGTGGCGGGCGGGGGCGTGACCGGCCAGGCCGGCGCGATCCGCCACGGCATCGCCCGCGCCCTGCTCCAGGTCGATCCCGAGGGGAACAGGATCCCGCTTCGCCAGGCCGGCCTCCTGACCCGCGACCCGCGGATGAAGGAGCGCAAGAAGTACGGCCTCAAGCGGGCCCGCAAGGCGCCGCAGTACACGAAGCGCTGACGGCCGCCGGGCGGCCTCGCGCGGAGTCACCGCGGGCCGGGCGGCCCCGGGCGGGCGCCGGCCAAAGGCTGCGTCCTCGCGACGCTGTCCGCCGCGCTCGCCTGCCGTCCCTCGCCCGGCTGGGCGCATACTGGCCGCCATGAACCAGTCTCTCGTCGAGCGCTACCGGGCCGCGCTGCAGGCTGGCCACGTCGCCCTGGCCAGGGGCCGGCTCGAGGAGGCCGCCGCCGCCTACCGCGAGGCGATCGAGCTCGGTCCAGACCGAGCTGTCCCGCGCCGATCGCTCGGTGCCGTCTGTCTCCGCCTCGGCGAGCCGGTCGCGGCCCTGACCGCCTTCGACGCGGCCCTCGAGCTCGAGCCTGATGACGACGAGGCGACCCACGGGCGCGCCCAGGCGCTGGTCGTGCTCCGGCGTCCGGCCGAGGCGGCCAGCGCCTACGACCGGCTGGCGGACCTCCGGGCGGCGAGCGGGCGACCGGGCGACGCCTGCGACGCGCTCCGCCGGGCGCTCGAGATCGAGGTGACCGAAGATCGGCGCGACCGGTACAGGGGGCTCGTCGAGCAGGTCCGCTCCGCGTCCGGAGAGGCCGAGGCGGAGCAGGCGCTCGAGCGCGCCCGCGGGCTGCTCGAGGATGAGCCCGCCGGCACCGGGGAGGTGGAGCCGGGCGCGATCGAGCCGGCGGTGACCGGCGGCGGGTGGCCCGCCGAGGGCGAGGCCGACGCTGCCGCCCCTCCCGCACCGCCCGATGGCGAGGCCCTGGCCGCCGAGGCCGACGCAGCCGCGGAGCGGGCCGACGTCGCCGGCGCGCGTGAGGCGGCCATGGCGGCCGCCCATGCCTACCGCTCGACGGGCCATGTCGTGGCGGCCATCGACGTCCTGCTCCGGCTGCAGCGGCTGGCGCCGGACGACCGGGAGCTCCACCTCATGCTGGCCGAGCTGCAGGCGGACCGGGGCTGGACCGCGATCGCGGCCGAGAAGCTGCGCCACCTGGCGCGGCTGGCGGAGCTCGAGGGCGACCACGAGGCGGCGGCCCGGATCCTGGGCACCGGCGAATCGGCCGGGACGGCGCCTGGCACGGCGCCCGGCCGCGGCTGACCCCGGGGGCGCCGGGTCGTTCCCGGTCCCGTGGCGCGGGCAGGACCGCCGGCGGCCGGTGCTACACTCGGCCTCGAGATGTCGGGCCTCGTCGAATCGATCGCCAGCCAGGTCCGGCTGACCACGCTCCTCGATATCGCGATCACGGCCTTCGTGATCTACTGGCTGTTCAATCTGATCCGCGGGACGCGCGCCGTCCGGCTCGTGATCGGGGTCAGCGTCCTGCTCGTGGTCTACGCCCTGGCCCAGCTGCTGGGCTTCCGGCTCCTCACCCAGCTGATGCAGGCCGGCGCGGTCGTCGGGCTGTTCGCCCTCGTCGTGATCTTCCAGCCCGAGCTCCGTCGCGCCCTCGACCGGCTCGGCCGGGTGGGGTCGCTCGCCTGGCTGGTCAACCCCTCCGACGCGCGGCCGGCCGAGCGGACCGCCGCGGCCGTGGCCCGTGCGGCCGCCAACCTCTCGGCGGCCCAGGCCGGGGCGCTGATCGTGCTCGAGCGTGACACGGGCCTCGAGGAGATCGCCGAGACCGGGGTGATGATGCACGCGGAGCTGTCGGCGGACCTCCTCGAGGCGCTGTTCGCCCCGCGCGGCGCACTCCACGACGGGGCTGTCATCGTCCGCGGCGACACGATCCTGGCCGCGGGCGCGCTGTTGCCCCTGGCAGAGACGACCCTCCAGGCGGAGCGGTTCGGGACCCGTCACCGTGCCGCCCTGGGGATCACCGAGCAGACCGACGCGATCGTCGTGGTCGTGTCCGAGGAGACCGGCGGCATGAGCCTCGTGGAGCGGGCCCGGATCCGCCGCGGACTCGACGAGGCGCATCTCGCCCGGCTGCTGGCCGATCTCCTGCTGCCCGCGGCAGCCGGCTCATCCGGCCTGCGGGCGCGGCCCGGCTCGCTGCGCCGGGCCGCCCTCGCCGACCTGCGGCGAGTGGTGCGCAGCGGCTCCGGGAGGGGCGGGGGGGACCAGGCCGAGATCCCGTCGCCCGCGCCGCCGCCCGGCCCCGACGAGCCGCCGCCGGCCCGGGCCGGCGCCGGCCGCTGACGAGCCGTGGCCCGCCTCGTCGGACTCGTCGTCCACAACTGGCCGCTCAAGCTGGCGGCGATCGTGCTGGCCATCCTCCTCTACGGCGGCCTGATCCTGTCGGCGAGCATCGAGACGTTCCAGGGGCGGGTCCCGATCACCGTCCTCAACCCGCCATCCGACGCGTACGTGATGGGCGACCTGCCCGACGTCACCACCGTCCGCTACCTGGTGCTGGGGTCCGGGGCACCGCGGGTGACCGCGGCCAGCTTCTCGGCCACGATCGACCTGGCCGGTGTCGAGAGCCGGCCGGGCGCGCCGCCGGTCTCGGTCCCGGTCCGGGTCCAGGCGACTGACCCGTCCGTGGTCCAGGTCGTCGACTTCCAGCCTTCCCGCATCCAGGTCGCGCTCGACCCGCTGGTGACCAAGGAGGTCGCTGTCCGCGTCGACCGCGGGGCCGTGCCGCCCGGCCTCGAGATCCGGGAGCCGGTCGTCTCGACCGACACCGTCACCGCTTCCGGCCCCGAGTCGTTCGTCCGCCTGGTCGCGGCCGCCGAGGCCCGGGTCGCCATCCCGTCCACCGGCGTCGACGTCAACGAGCTGGTCGATCTCGTCCCGGTGGATGCATCGGGGGCGGTCGTGTCCTCGGTGGAGCTGTCGCCGACCTCGGTGCGGGTCACCATCCAGGTAGGCAGCCAGCTCTCCACCCGGGCCGTCCCGGTCAACGCGGTCGTGACCGGGACGCCGGCCGACGGTTTCGAGATCAGCAGGGTCACCGCCGTCCCGGCGGTGGTGACGGTCGGCGGCGAGGCGAGCCTGCTCGATGCGCTGGTCAAGGTCGACACCGAGCCAATCTCGATCAGCGGCGCCCGCGAGAACGTCGTCACCGAGGCGGTGCTGGAGCTGCCGCCCGGGGTGGAGACGCTCGACGTCGAGCAGATCCGGGTCGAGGTGGAGATCAGCCCGCTCTCGGGCTCGCGATCCTTCGAGGTCGGGGTCAACCTGGCCGGCGCGGACCCCGGCCTGCGCTATGCGCTCGGCGCCGACCGGGTGGTGGTGACGGTGGGCGGCACGCTGGCCGAACTCGACGCGCTCGACCCGGCCCGGATCGTCGCCACCGTCGACGTGGCCGGCGTGGGGCCGGGAACGGTGATCCTGCCGGTGTCGGTTGCCCTGCCGCAGGGCGTCCGCCTCGTCACCGTCGCCCCGGCCGAGGTCGAGGTCAGGGTCGACGCGCCGCCGACGCCGACGCCCGAGCCGACCCCTGCCCCGACCGCGCCGCCGACGCCGACGCCAACGCCCGAGCCCAGCCCGAGCCCGACACCCGCGCCATAGCGACCGCGCTCGAACGGGCGGCCCGGGTCGCGAGTCGCGCCGCTGAGCGCCTACACTAGCGGTCCGGCCGCGTCGATCGCATTCTCAGATCGGGCCGTGCCGGCCGGGTCGCGGCCGGGAAGTGGACGGGAGGCTGCCGCAGCAGATGTGCGGGATCGTCGGCTACACGGGCCCGCGCGACGCGGGGCCGATCCTGCTCGAGGGGCTGCGTCACCTCGAGTACCGGGGCTACGACTCGGCCGGCATCGCCCTGGTGGCCGACGACGGCGAGCTCTTCGTCGAGAAGCGGGCCGGCAAGCTGGCCAACCTCCGCTCGGCCCTGAACGGCCGGACACCGCATGCCGGGATCGGCCTGGCCCACACGCGCTGGGCGACCCACGGCCGGCCCGACGACCGCAACGCCCACCCGCACGTGGACTGCAGCGGGGCGATCACGGTGGTCCACAACGGGATCATCGAGAACTTCCGCGAGCTGCGGGACGGGCTGGTCGCCCGGGGCCATGTCCTCGTGTCCGAGACCGACACCGAGGCCCTCGCCCACCTCGTCGAGGAGGCCTACGCGGGAGACCTGGCCGCGGCGGTCCGCTCCGCGCTCGGGGCTGCCCACGGCGCGTATGCCATCGCCGTCATGCACCGCGCCGAGCCGGATCGCCTGGTCGGCAGCCGGATGAACGTCCCGCTCGTGGTCGGGATCGGCGAAGGGGAGACGTTCCTGGCCTCCGACGTGGCCGCCATCCTCGAGCACACCAACCGGGTGATCTTCCTCGAGGAGGGCGACCTGGCCGACCTCCGGCCATGGGGCGTGACCGTGACCGGCCCGGACGGCGGCCCGCGCGAGCGGCCGGTCAGCCGGATCGACTGGACGCCCGAGGCGGCCGAGAAGGGTGGCTACGCGCACTTCATGCTCAAGGAGATCCACGAGCAGCCCCAGGCGCTGCGCCAGTGCATCTCGGGCCGCGTGCGCCGTGACGGGCGCATCCGGGTCGAGGAGCTCGGCCCGGTGGCACCGCGCCTGGCCGCGCTGAGTCGGGTGGAGCTCGTCGCCTGCGGGACGGCCTACCACGCCTCGCTCGTCGGGGCGGCCGCGCTCCAGGCGTGGACCGGGCTGCCGGCCCGGGCGACCGTCGGCTCGGAGTTCCGCTACAGCCCGCCGCCCCTCGACCCGACGACGCTGGTGATCGCCGTCAGCCAGTCGGGCGAGACCGCCGACACGATCGCCCCCACCCGCTACGCACGCGAGCAGGGCTGCCCGATCGTGGCCGTGACGAACACCGTCGGATCGGCGATCACCCGCGAGGCGGAGGCCGTCCTCTTCCTCCAGGCCGGACCGGAGATCGCCGTAGCGGCCAGCAAGACCTTCACCACCCAGGTGGCCACGCTGGTGATGCTGGCGGCCGCCATCGCCCGCGAGCGGGGCAGCCTGGGGGTCGAGGAGGAGACAGCCCTCGGCCGCTCGCTCCTCGCGCTGCCGGCCGCGGCCCAGCGAGCTCTCGACCTGAGCGTGGGCGTGGCTGGCATGGCCGGCCGCTACGCTGGCTCGCGGGGGTTCATGTTCGTCGGCCGGGGAACGACCTTCCCGACGGCCCTCGAGGGCGCGCTCAAGCTGAAGGAGATCAGCTACGTTCATGCCGAGGGCTACCCCGCCGGCGAGCTCAAGCACGGCCCGATCTCGCTCCTCGACGCGGACTGCCCGCTGGTGGCCGTGGCCACCCGCTCGACGGTCTACGACAAGCTGATCAGCAACGTGATGGAGGGGCGGGCCCGCGACGCCCGCGTGATCGCCGTGGCCAGCGAGGGCGACGAGCAGATCGGGCGCTTCGCCGACGATGTCGTCCTCGTGCCCGACACCCACGAGATCCTTGGCGCGGTGCTGGCGATCGTGCCCCTCCAGCTGTTCGCCTACGGGGTGGCGCTGGCCCGTGGCACCGACGTCGACCAGCCGCGCAACCTGGCCAAGTCGGTGACGGTGGAGTAGGGCGGGGCGTGGACGCGCGGGCGGCGGCGGTGCCCGAGGGGACGGTCGAGCTGGGGCTCGACATCGTCCGGGTGGATCGCATCCGCGCCGCGCTCGATCGCTTCGGGCCGCGCTTCGCCAAGCGCATCCTCACGACGGATGAGGCGGGCTACGTCCGGGGCCGGGCCGAGACGCTGGCCGGGCGCTGGGCCGCCAAGGAGGCCGTCAGCAAGGTCCTGGGGCTCGGCGTCCGCGGCGTCGGCTGGCGCGAGATCGAGGTCGAACGCCTGCCGACGGGCCAGCCGGCGGTCCGGCTGCACGGTCGGGCGGCGGCCCGGGCTGCCCAGCTCGGCCTGGGACGGGTGGCCGTGTCGATCAGCCACGAGCGCGAGTATGCGGTCGCGATCGCCTTCGGGGTCCGGACGGCGGGCGGGCGCTACGTCCTGCCGGCCGACATCGACCAGCGCCTCGACGACCAGGAGACCCGCCTGCGGGCGCGGCTGGAGCGGCTCCGCGCCATGAGCGCCGAGCTGGCGACCGCCCAGGGCGAGGTGGCGGAGGCCGGGGGCTCTCCGCCGGCACCGGGGGGAGGTCCGGTGGCACTGGAGGGGCCGCCTCATGCCGCGGCGGGGGGCACGGCAGGTGCCTGAGCGCAAGCGCCGCAGCGCCGCCCAGCCCCCGGCTCCCGATTCGGCGACAACCCCGGAGCAGATCGATGAACGGGCGGCCGCCGGTCTGCTGCCCGAGCGTCCGGCCCGGGGGCACAAGGGCACCTTCGGCAAGCTGCTGGTGATCGCCGGCTCGGTCGACTACGCCGGGGCGGCCTTGCTCGTGTGCACCGCTGCCGGCCGCGCCGGGGCCGGGCTCGTCACCCTGGCCGTGCCCGAGTCGCTCCAGCCCCTGTTCGCCGCCAAGGTTGTCGAGGCGACGACGATGCCCCTGGCCGAGGACGACGTCGAGGAGGTGGATCCCGAGCTGGCCGTGGCCAGGATCCTCGACCATGACCACGATGCCCTCGTCGTCGGGCCGGGCCTCCGGCCGGCTCTCGCAACGGCCGAGCTCGTGCGCGGCATCCTGGCGAACCCCGAGGAGCCTCCCTGCCCGGCGGTCGTCGACGCGGAGGCGCTCCGCTCGCTGGCCGCCGAGGACGGCTGGTGGGAGGGTGTTGTCCGCCCGTCAGTGCTGACCCCGCACTCGGGCGAGTTCACCCGCCTCCGGGCCGCTTCGGGGGTGGCGGCCGGGGCCGACGGCGACCTGGTCAACGACGACGCTGCCCGGGCCGCAGCGGCCATCGACGCCGCCCGGACGTGGGGCCAGGTGGTGGTCCTCAAGGGCGCCCGGACCGTGATCGCCGGGGCCGACGGCCGTGCTGCGGTGGCGCCGTTCGAGAATCCCGGGCTGGCGACCGGGGGCACCGGTGACGTCCTTGCGGGGACGATCGGCTCGCTGCTGGCCCAGGGGTGCGCGCCCTACGACGCCGCCCGCCTCGGGGTCTATCTCCACGGGGCTGCTGGGGAGGCGGTACGGGCCCGGATCGGCGACGCCGGCCTGCTTGCCTCCGACCTGCCGCTCGAGGTCGCCCGAGCCCGACACCGCCTGGCCGCCCGCCGATCAGGTGGCCGCATCGGCTTCGGCGTGCCCGCCCACGAGGGCGCCGGGCACGACTGACCGCCGCGCGCCACGGAGGCGGCCGAGGCAGCGGCGCCACCCGGCCGAACGTGGCAGACGGCTCCCGCGACGGTGGCCGGGACCATGCCCACCATCTCGACGGGGAGCGGACTGCGGCGCCAGCGTGCACCATGAACCTGGCGGCACGCCCCCGGCAGCCTCGCTCCAGCCGAATGGCCCGGTGTACACTGCGGCGGCCGGATCGGCCTGGAGGGTGGCCGGCCGGCGGCAGGACGGAGCGCATGGCCGAGATTGCCCTCTGGAACGGGGACATCTGCGACCTCGAAGTCGACGCGATCGTCAACCCGGCCAACGTCACCCTGTGGATGGCGACGGGTGTCGGTGGTGCGATCAAGCGTGCCGGCGGGGACGAGATCGAGTTCGCGGCGGTGCGCCAGGGCCCGGCCAACCTGGGCGAAGCCGTGGTGACCGAGGCCGGGAGCCTGGCCGCCCGCTACGTCATCCACGCGGTGTCGCTCGACCGCGACCGGCGCACGAGCGCCCTGGTGATCGAGCGGGCCCTGCGAAGCTCCTTCGCCCGGGCGCGCGAGCTGGGCATCGAGTCGATCGCCATCCCCGCCCTGGGAACCGGCGTCGGCGGGTTCGCCCTGGAGGAGGCGGCGAGGGTCACGGTGACGACGGTCCGCTCCGAGCTGGACCGTTCGCCCCGCATCGCGACTGTGATCCTGGCCCTCCGCGGCACGACCGCCTACGAGGCGTTTCGCGAGGCGCTCGGCCCCGGCGCGACGGTGCGGGCATGAACCAGGTGCAGGGCCCGTCGCCGGCCGAGCGCGCCGTCCTCGTCGAGCAGGTGGCGCGCGAGATCCGGCTCCGGGGCATGACCATGCCGGCGGTCCTCTTCCTCCAGGCGAGCATGCCCGACGGGGCGCTGCCGGGCAGCGCGATGCTGTTCTTCGACCCGGTGCTCCGGGCGCTCTTCGGCGGCGATCATGCCTCGGCCAGCGCCATCCTGGCCGACGAGATCGGGATCGAGCAGCTCATCGAGCGCCTGGAGGAGCTCGCCGAGGAGCAGAGCTGGGACTCGTGACCCCCCAGGTGCCCGCCGGCGCCCGCGATGTGGCCGGCCCGCCGCTGCTCGTCGCGCTCGACCTCGGGAGCGGGACGACTGCGGCCGCCCTGATCGGGCGTGTCGGTGGCCGGCGGCGGCTGCTGGCAGCGGCAGCAACCCCGGGCGGCGACGATCCCGACGCGCTGGTGGCCGAGCTTGTCGCCCGCGTCCGATCCGCCGAACCGGACCTGGCGGTAGCTGCCGGGATCGGGGCGGACTGGGCGGCGGCGGGTCACTCCCGGCTCGTTGCCCGTACGGGGCCTGCACCGCGGATGGCCATCATCGCCGCCTCCGAGGCGACGCGGGAACGCCTGGAGGCGATCGCCGGCGCGGCTGGCTGGCTGACGACCGGGGCCAGCGCAGCCCGGATGGAGCCGCTCGCCATGGTCCGTCTCGCGACGCGGCCGGGCATTGCCGCAATCCTGCTCGGGAGCGCGGACCCGCCCGACGCCGACGAGCGCAGCCTGATTGACGAGCTGCTGGCGGTGGCCGGTGCCGTGGCGTCTCGCCGGCCGGGCATCCCCGTCGTCCTGGCCGGGGGGTTCGCCAGGTCGGCCACCGGGCCGGCCGCCACGGCCATAGCCGGGTCGGCCGCGTGGGACGTGGTGCTCGCCCCGGGCCCGGCCTCCGGCCAGCCTCCCGGCAGCGATCTGCGGGAGGTCCTCGTGGACTTCCGGGCGGCCCCCGACGACGGCCGCCGGGCGCTGACGCGATCGGCCGCGTCGCTCGCGCGCGTGCTTGGCCAGCGGATCGAGCTGATCGACATCGGGGTGTCCGGGGCGACCCGGGTGTCGGCCGTCCCTGATCCGTTCGCCGAGGGAGGGATCCGCCTGGACGACGTGGACGCACCGGCCGGCGCGCTGCTCGCCCTCGACGACCCGGCGACGTTCGACCGCGTCGAGACCTGGTCCACGCTGACCCTCGATCGAGCCCGCCTGCGCGACCGGCTGGCGGAGCTGCGCCTCGCGCCCTGGAGCGATCTGGCTGCCGACGGGGCACCGCTCCGGGCGGCGGCACTCCGGGCTGCGCTGGAGCGGCTGCTGGCGGCAGGTGAGCCGTCGACAGGTTCGGCCCCGGACCTCGTCGTCGCCACCGGCGCGTTCGGGGCGCTCCCGGGGCCGGCCGTCGCGCTCGTCCTGGCCGATGTGCTCCGCCGCCCGGGGGCGACCCAGCTCTCCCTCGATGCTGCCCGGCTGCTTGCCCCGCTCGGCACGATCCGCGACGACGCAGCCCGCGACGCGCTGATCGCCGAGCTGGTGGAGGACCTGCTCGTCCCGCTCGGGACGATGGTCCACGCCCGGGGGGCGCGGCCCGGCAAGCCGGCCGGGAGAGTCATCATCGACGCCGAGGGGACCGCGGCCGAGATCGACCTGGAGGCGGGTGCCCTCGCGCTGGTGGATCTGCCGCCCGGCCAGCAGGCGCTGGCGGACCTCCAGTTCCGCTCCACGGTCGACCTCGGTGCACCGGGCCGCCACTTCGTGGTGCCCGTGGCCGGCGGCCTGGCCGGCTTGCTGGTCGACCTGCGCGACCTTCCCGACAGCCTGCCCGATCGGCCCGACCAGCGCCGCGAGCTGCTGGCCGGCTGGGAGGCGGCGCTGTGGCCGGAGCGGTTCGGATGAGCGGATTCGACGGGGCGACCGCGCCAGCCTCGACCGGCCCCGACGGTCTCGGACTGGTCCCGCTGCGGCGGCTGCTGATCGCAGGTCCTCGTCTCGATCTGGCCATCGAGCCCGGCGACCGCGTCGCGGTGGTCCCGGGAACGGCCGTGCGCGCGGGCGAGCTGCTCGTAGAACGGATCCGCGACCCGCACCTGGTGGACGGCGGCGCCCCGGCCGACGAGCCTGTCTCCCCGGGCGAGTGGGTCGCGGCCGGCGAGCATCGCCGGGGCGGGGCCTCGGCTGCCGGCGAGCTCCTGCTGGTAGCCCGCGGCCGCCTGCGGCTGGTGGCGGGCAGCCACCCCGACCGGCTCGAGGCGCCCGTGCGGGGCCAGGTCATCGGCGTCCGCCCGGGGGCGGCGGTAGAGCTCGCGGTCGACGGGGTCGGCTTCGCCGCGAATGAGCTGCTCGGGGATCCGGTTCGGGGGCGGCTGGTCATCCTGCCGGCCGAGGGCGACACGCGGCCCGCGCTCGACGTCAACCTGGCCGGCATGATCGTCGCCTTCCCCGGCCGGGTGGACGCGGAGACGCTCATCAGGGCGCGGGCGATGGGCATCCACGGGGCCGTTGTCGTCTCGCTGGCGGAGCGCGAGCGACGGGCCCTGGCCGAATCCGAGGCCCGCCAGCGGGCGGGCCTCCACCGCCTCGCCCCGTTCGGCGTCCTGCTGCTCGATGGTGACCTGCGCCGGCCGCTGGCCGGCCCGTTCGCCGCGATCCTGGCCGCGCTGTCGGGCCGCGAGGTGGGCCTGGCTGCCGAGCCGCCGCTCCTCGTGGCCGGAAGGTCCATCGAAGGGCTGCCCGTTCCGGCGGCGGACCGGGTGCGGCTCCGGGGAGGTCCCGACGTCGGAGCCGAGGGCCGCTGGCTCGGACCGGCCGGCCCCAGGCGGTTCACGCCCGGGATCCAGGTCGAGGCCGGGCTGGTCGAGACGGACGACGGCCGGCTCCTGGTCGTACCGCTCGGCGACATCGAGCGCTTCGGCTGACGCCGCCGGGCTCGCCGCGCCCTGAGCCGGCACCAGGGAGGGGCGGCGGCGTGCGCACGGCGCGGGGCCCGACGGTCGGGTACGCTCCGAGGATGTCCGCACCCGCGTCCCGCGTCGGTCGCTCCACCACCCGGCGCGCGGGTCGCCGTCCGAGCCTCTCGATGGGAGAGACGGGCGAGCATGGCCTGGGTCGCCCGGGCGGGCAGCGGCTCGTCTCG
>JAGDMV010000040.1 GCA_017860675.1 Chloroflexota bacterium | reverse complement strand
CAGCTTCGTGACGACCGCCGACGGCGTGGTGGTGATCGACACCCCGCAGCTGCCGACGAAGGCGGTCGCGATGCGGGCCATGGCCGAGACGCACGGCCCGATCCGGTACGTGGTCAACACCGAGCACCACGTCGACCACATCTTCGGCAACTACTTCTTCAAGGGCGCCGGGACGGTGGTCAATCACCGCGAGCTGTACGACCGCTTCATGGTCGTCTACCCCGAGCTGGACCCGTTCGCCTACGCCTTCGAGTCCGTCCCCGGCCCGAACGCCAAGGGCACCGACCTGGACGACCCCGAGGGCCTCGCCCTGTGGCCGGACCGCGACGACTACTACCGCGACCCGAACAAGGGCCGCATCGTCTTCACCGGTGACCTCATGCTGCGGGTCGGCGACCACACCTTCAACCTGCTGCACACGCCCGGTCACACACCGGGCCAGCTGGCGGTGCACGTGCCCGAGGAGCGGGTCGTCTTCACCGGCGACACGATCTTCTCCGGCTGCCAGACGTGGCTGATGACCTCGAACGTGGACAGGTGGCTGGCGGCGCTCGAGCGGATCCGCGGCCTCGACGTCGACTGGATGATCCCCGGCCACGGGCCGGTGGTGCCGAAGAGCTACGTCGACATCCAGCGCGCCCAGCTGATGGAGTGGAAGACGGCTGTCGCCGCCGCCATCTCGAAAGGCTGGAGCCGCGAGGAGACGGTCGCCCGGGTCAGCTTCCGGGACAGCTTCGGCCCGGTCGACATCGGCCAAGGCTACATGATGGACTACATCCAGACCTGGAACGCCGGGGTCCTCTACGACAAGCTGACGGGCGCGGTCAAGGAGGTCTGATCCGCCGCGGCAGCATCACGCCCGGTCGCAGGCCGGACCGACCGCACGTCGCGATCAGAGGATGTCGGCTGCGCCCAGGGTGTAGCCGCCGTCGACGTCGATCACGGCGCCGGTCACCCAACGGCCGCCGTCGCCGCACAGCCAGGCGATCGCCTCGGCCACGTCGGAGGCGTCGCCGACCGCCGACAGGGCCTGCTTGCCGAACGAGATGCCGGTGGCGAACCGGGCCCGCTCCTCCTCCTCGGAGAGGCCGCGCAGCTCGGAGGGGATGATGCCCGGCCGGATGACGTTCACACGGACGCCGTCGCGGCCGAGGTCGAGGGCGAGCGCCCGCGTCATCGCCTCCACCGCTCCCTTGCTGGCAACGTAGCCGAAGCGGCCGCGCGGCGGGCGGCTGGCCACGGTCGAGCCCAGGTTGACGACGACACCGCGGTTCCGACGGAGCTCGGGCAGGGCGGCCCGGGTGCAGAGGAACACGCTCAGCACGTTGGCCCGGAGCATCCCCATGAAGTCGTCCTCGGCGAGGGAGTCGATCGGGGCCTGGACCTCGCTGCCGGCGTTGTTGACGAGCACGTCGATGCCGCCGAAGGCGTCGATCGCGGCCGCGACCATCGCCCGGGTGTCGGCGTCGACGGTGACGTCCGCGCGGAAAGGCACGATCCGCCCGGTCACCCAGGAAAGCTCGGCGGCGAGCCGCTCGAGCCGGTCGAGACGGCGCGCAGCAGCGAGGACCCAGGCGCCGTGCAGGGCGAGGAGCCGGACCGTTCCCGCGCCGAGGCCGCTCGACGCGCCGGTGACGATGATCCGGCGGCCCTCGAGCGTCACGAGGGGAGCCTCCGGTGCATCCGGCGCCCCCGCGTGCCGCCCAGGTCCGGCGCCTGCCCGTCACTCATGCCCGGCCGGCCGCCACCTCGTCGGCGCGCTTACGGCCGGCGAGGAGGATCAGGTCCTGGTGCAGCTCGAACCAGATGCTGTGGTAGCTGTCGACGCGCGGCGAGGCCAGGTAGCGTGCGTCGCCCGCGCGGGCGGCCGCGGCAGCCCGTTCGAGCCGGTCACGGTAGGCGGCCAGTCGCGGCAGGCCGGCGACCAGCGGCGGGAGCCAGGCCGACACCTCGGCGTGGAGCGCGTCAAGCCGCGCCAGGACGTCGCCGTCGTAGGCCGCGTCCGAGTGGTCGTTGAAGGTCTGCTCGCCGTTCACCTCGCGCATCTGCCAGGCGGTGGCGATGTCCTTCATCCGCCCGTCGAGCTCGAGGAACGAGTCGAGGGCGGCCTCGGCGCGGGCGAGCCCCCAGGCCTCGCTGTCACAGGCGATCCTCTCGCGGCCGACGAGCTTGCCGTCGGGCGTGAGCCGGTACGACCCGGCAGCCATCTCGGCCAGGCCGTCGGCCACCAGCCGGGCAAGCAGCTCGGCCGCCTCGTCCCCGGGGCAGCCCAGGGCTGTGGCCATCCCCTCCGCCGTGGCGTAGCCCTTGATCGCAAGGACGCGAACCGCGTCGTCCGGGGTGAGCGCCGGCGCTGCCGGCTGGGCCGGGGCGGGAGCGGCCTCCCCGGTCGGCGCAGGTGCCGTGCCCTCGGTCTCCCCGGTGGCCCCGGCCGCGACCTCCGGGGGCCCGATCTCGATGCCCAGCTGGCGGGCCCAGCCGAGCAGCGTCGCAGCCTCGGGCGCCACCTCGGCGGCTCCGGCGGCCACGCCGGCGAAGACCTCGCCGGTGGCCCCGTCGATGGTGATGACGTCGCCCGGAGCCAGGATCCGCTCGCCGATCGTCACCGCAACGTCGCCGACCCTGACCGCGGTCGCTCCGACGACGGCGGGGATCCCCCAGCCGCGGGCGACGACCGCCGCGTGACAGGCGAGCCCACCCGTCGAGGTGAGAATCCCGGCCGAGCGGGCCATGCCGTGGACGTCGTCGGGCGAGGTCTCGGTCCGCACGAGGACGACTCGCCGCCCGGCCTCGGCCGCCTCGACGGCCGCGTCCGGGGTCAGGGCGATCTCCCCGCAGGCGATGCCCGGCGAGGCGGCCAGGCCGGTGGCCAGGGCGGGACCCACGTCGCCTCGCTCGGTGACGACCAGGGGCGGGTTGGCCAGGATCGGCGCGACCCGCCGGACCGCGTCTGCCCGGGAGAGCGGGAAGTCGGGCGCCTCGGCCATCTCCAGGGCGATGCGCAGCGCCGCCTGGGGGCTGCGCTTTCCCACCCGGACCTGGAGCAGCCAGAGCCGGCCCTGCTCGATGGTGAACTCGATGTCGCAGCAGTCGGCGTAGTGGCGCTCGAGGGTCGCGGCGTAGCGTCGCAGCTCGGTGGCCACCTCCGGCATGCGGCTGTCGAGGCAGGAGATCGGCTCGGTGGCGTGCGTGCCGGCGACCACGTCCTCGCCCTGGGCGTTGAACATGAGGTCGCCGTAAAGGACGTTCTCGCCGGTGGCTGGATTGCGGGTGAAGAGGACGCCCGTGCCGGAGTCGTCGCCGCGATTGCCGAAGACCATGGCCTGGACCGTGACCCCGGTCCCGAGGGTGTCGCTGATCCCCTCGCGAGCCCGGTACGTCCGGGCCCGGTCGCTGTTCCAGGAGCGGAAGACGGCCTCGACCGCGCCACGGAGCTGCGCCCAGGGGTCGTCCGGGACCGTCTCGACGCCGACGACGTCGCAGTAGATCTTGCGGAAACGGGCGTGACAGTCGGCGGCGAAGGCCGGGTCGCCGGACGCCTCCGCCAGCCCGGCCTCGGTCGCGTCGTTGAGGCCGAGGTTGAGGATCGTGTCCATCATCCCCGGCATCGAGACCGGGGCGCCCGAGCGGACGGACACGAGCAACGGGTCGGCCGGGTCGCCGAAGCGCCGTCCCACCAGCCCCTCCATGCGGACCAGGTGGTGGCGTACCTCGTCCTCGAGGCCGGCCGGCCAGCCGGCGGCGAGGTAGGCGATGCAGGCGGCGGTGCTGATGGTGAACGCCGGCGGGACGGGCAGGCGGAGCTCGGTGGCCATGGTGGCGATGTTGGCCGCCTTGCTGCCGATCAGCGCCTTGACCTCCGGCAGGGGAAGGTCGTGGCGGTGGTCGAAGTCGTAGATCAACGTCACGGCGGCGTCCTCCGGCCCGCACCGGTCCGACGGCAGGGCGCCGCCGGACCTGGTCTCAGGGAACGATGATGATCTTGATCGCCCCGCTCGCCGGGTCGTTGAGCGTGGCCAGGGCCTGCGCGTAGTCTGCCAGCGGGAAGCGGTGGGTGATGATGTCGGCCACCCGCACCCGGCCCTGCTCGACCAGCGGCATCACCCGGCGCATCTCGCCGGCCGTCGCCCGCGAGCCCACCAGCTCCAGCTCGTCGAGGACGATGCGCTGCATGGCGACCTCGACGCCGACGGTGGGGATGCCGACGGCGGCGCAGCGGCCGCCACGGCGGAGCATCGCCAGCGCCCACTGGACGGTGACCGGGACCCCGGCGCACTCGAGCACGACGTCGGCGCCCAGGCCGCCGGTCATCGCCCGCACGGTACCCACCGGGTCCTCCCCGCGCGCGTCGACGGTCTCGAAGCCCATCTCGGCCGCCCTGGCCAGCCGGCCCGGGTTCGGCTCGACCATGATGACCCGGGCAGCGCCGCGGACGAGGGCTGCGTCCCCGGCCAGCAGCCCTACCGCTCCGGCCCCGGTGACGGCGACCGTGTCGCCGGGGGCGACGGCCCCCCGGTTGGCGACGTGGAGCCCGATCGAGGCCGGGTCGATGACCGCACCGACCTCGAACGAGAGCGCGTCGGGCAGGGGGAAGATGCACTTCACCCCGTGGACGACGTAGGTCGCATCGGCGCCCTGGACGTTATGGCCGTACTGCTTGTGGAGACCCGGCTTGCCGTAGTTCTCGCACAGGTTGTAGCGACCCTCGACGCACTTCTGGCAGACGCCGCAGGCGTCGTGCGACGTGCCGGCGACCCGGTCGCCGATCTTCCAGCCGTAGCGCTCCGCGCCCGGGCCGAAGGCAACGATCTCGCCCGCCCACTCGTGCCCTGGGATGAACGGGAATGACGGCGGCCAGAAGCCGGGGTAGTCGCCGCGCACCAGGTGGACATCGGTGCCGCAGATCGAGACCGCACGCACGCGGGCGAGCACCTCGTTCGGGCCGGGCTCGGGCACCGGCACCTGCTGGATCTCCACCCGGTTCGGCTCGAGGACGACGAGCGCCTCCATGGTCGCGGCCACGGCGGGACCTCCCTCAGACGACGGCCACGGGGTCGACCATCGACCCGGTGGCGCCGCGGATCTTGACCGGCAGGGCGATGAAGAGAAACTCGTAGACGCGCTGACGGGCCAGCTCCTCGAGATCGAGGCTCTCCATGATGTAGATCCCGTTCTCGATGAGCAGGAGCGTGTGCACCGGCTGCGGGTTGCCCGTCGGTCCGGGGTCCGGGGCGGGCTGGACCTCGTAGGTCTCGGTGTCGGTGCCGGTGGCGACGACGCCCCGCTCCAGCAGCCAGCGGGCGGCGGAGATGTCCGGGCCCGGGGTCTTGTGGGCCGCCATCCGCTCGGCGTCGGGCCAGAGGCCCATGTAGCCGGTCCGGATGACGACCACGTCCCAGGGCTGCACGGTCACCCCCTGGGCGGCGCAGATCGCCTCCATCTCGGCGGCATCGATGGGCGAGCCCTTTGGCAGGCATTCCACGCCGCGGAAGGTGGGGGCGTCGATGAGCACGCCCCGGGTGAAGAACGGCGGCATCTTGGCCGCGTCGCCGTGGACGGGCCCGAAGTCGGTCAGGTGCTCGTCGGCGCTGCCGCCACCGTACCAGTGCATGTCCTCGCCGACGGTCATGTGGGCGAGCGCGTCCATGTGCGCGCCCGAGTGCGAGGTCGCCATCACGTACTCGGCCATGTAGCCGAGGCCGGCATCATTGACCGGCCCCCATGGCTGGGCGCCGGTCACCCGGATGCCGCGCGGCGTCCGGTAGTTGAGGACCTGGAACGGCGGGTGGCCGGGGAAGAGCGGCATGCCCGGGAAGCGGGCAGCCGCCAGCGAGATCAGGCGGCCCTCGCGGACCATGGCCGCCGCCCTGACAACCTGCTCAGGCGGGAGCCCGGCGACGGGCCCGACCTCCTTGCCGATGCTCATCCTTGCGCCTCCTTCGGGATCATCGGGCCGACCGCTCCTGCAGCGCTCGCCAGACGCGCTCCGGCGACAGGGGCAGGTCGCGGATGACGATGCCAGTCGCGTCGCGCACGGCGCCGGCGACGGCGGCGGCGGCGCTGATCAGGGCACCCTCGCTCATGCCCTTGGCCCCGTACGGTCCGGGGCCGTCGGCGTTCTCGATGACGTCGCTGTGGAGCTCGAGGGGCAGGTCCATGCTGGTCGGGATCCGGTAGTCGATCGCGCCGAGGTTCCGGATGCGGCCCTCGTCGTCGTAGATGTAGTGCTCCATCAGGGTGTGGCCGAGGCCCTGGATGGCGGCGCCCTCGTCCTGCATCCGGACCTGGAGCGGGTTGATCGCCTTGCCGACGTCAGACACCGTGGCGTACTTGTGCAGCGTGATGTCGCCGGTCTCCTCGTCGACCGTGGCCTCCACCGCGGTGCAGTTGAACTCGAAGAAGGCCGCGCTTCCCTGGAGCGGGTGGTCCGGCTCGGCATCCTTGCGGGCCATGCCGTTGCCGACGATCTCGCCGGCCATGCGGCCCAGGCCGGGCTTGACCACGTCGACGATGGCGACCTCGCGGTCGGGCAGGCGCACGATGCCCCGCTCGACCGTGATCTGCTCCTCGGGCACGCCGTGGAGCCGGGCCGCCATGGCCCGCACCTTGGCCTGGACGTCCTGGCAGGCGCGCAGCACCGCGTTGCCCATGAGGACCGTGGAGCGGCTGGCCGAGGTCTGCTGGTCGTAGGGCACGACCGCCGTGTCGCCGGAGACGGTGGTGATCCGCTCGAGCGGCACGCCGAGCTCGGTGGCCACGATCTGGGCCCAGACCGTGCGGGCGCCCTGGCCCATGTCCGAGGTCCCGGCGTAGACCAGCGCGCTGCCGTCCGACAGCAGGCGGACCGTCGACTGGGAGAGGCCGGTGGTCGGCCCCGACTTGAAGCCGAGGGCGATCCCGCGGCCGTGCCCTGGCGGCGCCGGCGTGTCCCAGCCGATCATCTCGGCGGCCCGCCGGACCGCCTGGTCCCACTCCCCGTCGCAGCGGGTGTCGACCGGGTTGAGGGTGTCGCCCGTCCGGGCGACGTTGCGCAGGCGGATGTCGCGACGGTCGATGCCGAGGGCGCGGGCACCCTCGTCGAGGTTGGACTCCACCGCCCAGTTCACCTGGGGGTTGCCGAACCCGCGCATGGCCGTCGCCGGCGTGGTGTGGCTGAGGACGCTTCGCGACACGATCCGCACGGCCGGCACGCGGTACGGGCCGGCAGCCGGGTAGCTGCCCTTGCCGACCACCCGGTCGGCGATGTCGGCGTAGGCGCCGATGTTGTAGTCGGCCTTCACGTCGACGAAGGCGAGCGTGCCGTCGGACATGAGCCCGGTCCGCACGTGGACCTCGGTGCAGGTCCGCCGGACCGCCTGGAAGGTCTGCTCGAGCGACAGGACGAGCCGGCACGGCCGCCCGGTGAGCAGAGCCAGGAAGGCGACAAGGGGCTCGTACTTGGCGTGCTGCTTGCCGCCGAACCCGCCGCCCGGGTCGGGGGCGAAGACGCGCACCCTGGACAGCGGCAGGTCGAGGACGCCGGCCAGGATCCGCTGCAGCCAGTAGGGGTGCTGGATCGAGCTCCAGACGGCGATCCCGTCGCCGTCGGGCGCGGCCATGAACACGTGCGGCTCGATGGCGAAGTGGGTCACGATCGGGAACGTGTAGCTGTTCTCGACGACCAGGTCGGCCGGGGTCGCGTCGACGTCGCCCCAGCCGAAGCGATGCTCGCGCAGGACGTTCGTGCCCGCCAGCGGGTCGCGGGGCCGGATGGAGGCGTCCTGGACGAGGTCGGCGCCGGGCGCGAGGGCGTCGGCCAGGGTGACGATCGGCCGCAGCGCCTCGTAGTCGACCCTCACCAGCCGGGCGCCCTCCTCGGCCGCGTCCTTCGTCTCGGCGGCAACGGCCGCAACCGGCTCGCCGTGGTACTTCGTCTCGCCGACGGCCATGACCGGCCGGTCGGTGAACTGGGGCCCGAAGCGCGGCACCGGCTGGGGCAGGTCGGCCGCCGTCATGACGAAGCGAACGCCGGGAACCGCCAGTGCGGCGCTGCTGTCGATGGAGACGATCCGGCCGCGGGCGACGGGCAGGCAGACGAGCTTCACCTGGAGCGCGTCGGCGAGCTTGATGTCGGCCGCATAGCGCTGGGCGCCGGTGACCCGGCCGACGCCGCCGACGCGGTTGGGCGAGGCGCCGACTCGATCGGTGCTCATCGGTCCGCCTCCCGGGCGGCCGCCAGCACGGCCTCCGTGATCTGGACATAGCAGCCGCAGCGGCAGAGGTTGCCGGCGAGCCCCTCCTCGATCTCCGGCACGCTCGGGCGCGGGTTGCGGGCCAGCAGGTCGGCCGCCGCCACCAGCTGGCCGGGGGTGCAGAAGCCGCACTGGACCGCGCCCGTGTCGAGGAACGCCTGCTGGAGCGGGCTGAGGCGCCCGCCGGCCGCGAGGCCCTCCACCGTGGTGATCTCGGCGCCGTCCGCCTCGACGGCGAGGACCAGGCAGGAATCGACGATCTGGCCGTTCATGGCGACGGTGCACGCCCCGCACTCGCCGACCAGGCAGCACTCCTTGGTGCCGGTCAGCTCGAGGTCGTCGCGCAGGACATCCAGCAGGCTGTGGTGGACGGCGACCTCGAGCGAGCGTCGCCGGCCGTTGACGGTGAGCTCGATGGGGAACAGCTCGGCCATGGCGCTCATGCCCGCGCTTCCAGGCGCTCGAGCGCCGTCGCCAGCGCTCGCCGGCCGAGGACCCGCAGCATGGCCAGGCGGTAGGCCGGGCTCGCCCGCATCGAGCGCGGCGATGGGCTCGCGTCGGCAAGGAGCTGCTCGAGGATGTTGGTCCTGGCCTCGGCCGGCGCGGCCGGGTCTGCCAGGATGCCGGTCTCGTCGACGCGGAGGACCGGCCGCGGGCCGACGCTGCCGTACGAGAGCCGGGTGACCCCGTCCTCGCGCACGCCGCAGCAGAGCGTCACCGAGGCGAGGTCGTGGCCCCGCCGCCGGGTCCGCCGCTCATGGGCGGCGCCCATGCGCAGAGCTGGCAGCGGGAGCTCGATCGCGGTCACGATCTCGTCGCCGGCGAGCGTCGTCACCCCGGAGCGGACGAAGAAGTCGTCGACCGCGATGCGGCGCGTCCCGCCAGGCCCCTCGGCGACGACCGTGGCGTCGTAGACCAGCAGCGGCGGAGCCGTGTCGGCCGCGGGCGAGGCGTTGCAGATGTTGCCGCCGAGGGTCGCCCGGTTCCGGATCTGGACCGAGCCGACCACGGCGGCCGCGTCGGCCAGGGCCGGGAAGTGGCGCCGGACGAGCGGGTCGGCAGCGACGTCGGTCATGACCGTCGTCGCCCCGATCACCACCAGCCCGGCCTCCTCGCGCACCCCCGGTCGCAGGGACGCGATGCGCTTGAGATCGATGACGACGTCGGGCACGAGCGTCCCGTCGCGCAGGCGGATGATGAGGTCGGTGCCGCCGGCGAGGACCCGGGCCGCCGCGCCGTGCTCGGCGAGGAGGGCCACGGCCTCGGCGAGCGTCGCCGGCCGCGCGTAGGCGAAGGTGTGCATCGTCCCGGCGTCTCCCCTCCGCTACAGGATCTTCTCGACCTCGTCCAGGAGGACCTGGGGAGTGGCCGCCCTGATGAAGAAGAAGGGCCGCTCGCAGAAGCGCGCCACGAAGCCGGCCCGCTGTCGCCGGAGCTCGTCGTTGTCGATCATCGGCATGACGTGGCCGGGCGCCAGCAGCTCGTTGGTGAGGAAGTAGTTCTGGAGCGAGTGGAGGAACTGGAACTGGCTCTCGAACGGGATGAGCTGGTTCGTGGCCGGGTCGAAGTTGCCGTCGATGGCGGGGACGATGACGAGGTCGATATCGGGGACGCCCTCGTACATGCCCCAGGTCGGCATGTCGCCCCAGAACTTCTCCACGCCCCGGTTCGGGGCCGCCTTGTCCGAGCGCTCCGTGCCCTCGGTTCGCTTGACCAGGAACGGCTCGACCGAGCCCTTCACCGCGCGCCCGGCCTCGTCGATCACCGTCGTCTCCGAGGCGACCTGGAGGGCACCGCGGACGCCGGCCTCGATGAGGCCCATGCTCTTGCCGTGGTTCGACTCGCCGCCCAGGAAGAGGAAGGTCTTGCCGCGGTAGTTGACCGCCGCGCTGTGCGACGGATGGAGCCCCACCTGCTCCATGCGCAGGGCGAGGACGGCGACGATCACCTTCTGGATCGGGCCGGCCGGCCAGGGGCCGGTGAAGGTGACCACCCGGCCGTCGTAGCTGATGTCCTTCTCGCCGTCCTGGTTCCAGACGATGTCCGGCCTCGGGAGGGTGGCGACCGGCTCGATCCGCACGTCGGCCAGCCGGTAGTTGAGGAAGGTCATGTCATCGAGGACATGCTCCCGGGGCTGGGCGCCGTAGACGTCGATGCGCAGGCGGGCGGCTCCGGCCGACATCTCCTCGACCAGTTGCAGCGATCCGTTCATGGTCTCCCTTCACAGCGGCCATCCGGCCGTCAGTTCGTGTCCGGGTCCGCCCACAGGCTCCCGAGCATGCCGGCGACATCGGCGAAGTGCCGGCAGACCGCGTCGCCGGCCGCGTCCGCGTCCCGCTGCCGCAGCGCGGCGATCACCGGCGGGTGCAGGTCGGCGATCCGGCGCCGGTCGGCGCCAGGGGTGGTCATGGTGATGTAGGTGCGCGACATCGGCTCGAGCTGGGCCCAGACGCGCTTCAGGGTGGCATTATCGGCCAGGTCCATGATCCGGCCGTGGAAGGTGGCGTCGGCGACCGTCCCCGCGTGGACGTCGCCGGCCCGGGCGGCCCGCCGCATCTCGGCCACGTAGCCGCCCAGCTCGTCGAGGTCGGCGGCGGTGATCCGCGGCGCGGCGAGCCGGGCCGCCAGCGACTCGAGCTCGGACCGCACGACGAAGGCGTCCAGCAGCTCGCGCCGCGTCGGGCGCCGCACCCGGGCGCCGCGGAAGGCCGTGATCTCGACCACCCCGAGGGCCTCGAGGTCGCGCAGCGCCTCACGGACCGGAGCCTGGCTCGTGCCACACTCCCGTGCCACCCGGGTCTCGACGATGCGGGACCCGGGCTGGTACGTCCCGTCCAGGATCGCCTCGAGGAGGCGGTCCCGGATCTGGTCGCTGAGGACGCTGCGCGAGATCGAGGCCTCTCGGGGCATGAGGCTCCTGTCAGGACTCGAATGAGCCGGCCGCCGGGGCGTCGCCGACCCGGCCGACCGGGGCCGCCGCGACGGCAAGGATCTCGACCAGCCCGGTGGTCCCGTTGATCCGGACCCGGTCGCCATTCCTGATCTGTTCTGTCGCCACTGACGTCCCGACGACAGCCGGGATGCCGAACTCGCGTGACAGGACGGCCGGGTGCGAGACCGTGCCGCCGGCGTCGGTGACGAGGCCGACGATCTTGGTGAACAGGACGACCCAGGCCGGGTTGGTCATCTGGCAGACGAGGATGTCGCCGGCCCTGACCTCGTCGAACTGGTCCTCGCGGAGGACGACTCGGGCCACCCCCTCGACGACGCCCGGCGAGCCGCCGATGCCGTTGATCTGGCCGGCGACCTCGGAGGGCTTGCGGTAGAACTTGTCGGGGAAACCCCACAGGTTGAGGTAGGGGAACGCCAGCTGGGTCGCGGTGCAGGTCCCGACCCACTCCTTGGGCCGGAACTGGTAGGCCTGCTCGCGGGCCGCCTTGGCCTTGGCCACGATCGCCCGGCCGTCCATGGCGGCCGGGTTGCCCATGAAGACCCGCAGCGCGTTGTAGCGGAAGCATCAGCACCAGGCGGACGTGGGCGTTGGCGCCCTGGTCGATGTAGAAGTGGTGGTCCGGGGTGAGCGGGGCCATCCGCAGGTTGATCTCGTTGGCGGCCCGCATCTCCTCGAGCGCCTCGCCCTCGAGCCCGGCCAGGATCTCCTCGGCCGCCGCCTTGATGTCGGCAGCCAGGACGCCGATCGTCTTCGGGTAGTCGTAGTTGGTCTCGATGTAGCCGCGCACCAGCTCGATGACCGGCTCCATCTGCTCGCGGACGGTGGGGAAGATGAACTCGTGGCTCCAGACGGCGTGCCAGCCGTAC
>JAGDMV010000158.1 GCA_017860675.1 Chloroflexota bacterium | reverse complement strand
CGGGATCCTCGGCGGTGTGATGCGCGAGGCGGTTGGCGGGCTGACCGGCCAGCTCCCGGCGGCGCCGATCGACCTCGGCTCCTCGAGCCGGGTCCAGTATGTGGGGACCGACCTGGTCGGGGGCCTGCAGGCCGGCGTCTGGCTGGGAGACAACACGACCGCCGCGTTCATCGCGTTCTCGATGATCTACATGGTCCTCGTGGTCGGGCTCCAGGCGATCCTGGGGCTGGCTGTCGCCGTCGTCCTCGCCCGCCCCGGCGTCCGCTTCGTCGGTGCGTGGCGAACGCTCTTCATCCTGCCCTGGGCGGTCCCCGTGTTCGTCGGGGCGATCGCCTGGCGGATGATCGTCCAGCAGGACAACGGCTGGCTGGCGCTCCTCCTCGGCCGCCCGGTCCCGTGGGCGGAGAGCCCCGAGTGGTCGCTCGTCGTCATGGTCGTGGCCGGGGTCTGGATCGGCTGGCCGCTGATGATGCTGGTGGCCACGGCCGGGCTGCGGACGATCCCCCGGTCGGTCCTCGAGGCGGCCGCCCTCGACGGGGCCGGCGGCTGGCGGCGCCTCCGCGAGGTCACCGTGCCGCTGATGCTGCCGCTCCTCCTGCCGGCGATGGTCATCCAGGCGATCGCGGCCTTCAACGAGTTCTACCTGTTCTACGTCCTCGGGCCGAACGGGGCCACGGTGGCCACCTTCTCGTTCTTCGTCTTCGACAGCACCCGCGGCTTCGGCCTGTACTCGGTCTCGGCCGCGTTCAACATCCTCACCCTCATCGCCCTCGCCCTGCTCGTCGCCTGGTTCCTGCGCTGGCGCGGCCGGGCCGAGCGGGTGGCGTTCGCATAGGGGCGCCGCGATGGACAGGAGCACTCGCCGCGGCCAGCTCGCCTCCTACCTGGTCCTGGTGCCGGTGGCCGTGTTCGTCATCGTGCCGATCTGGATCCTGGTGATCCTGGCGACCGACGCCTCGATCACGGGCCTGCCCGATTCCTTCCGGCTGTGGCCGGCCGATCCCACCCTGCAGCGGCTGGTCGACGCCTGGGTCCGGCCCGACCTGACGCTCGACTTCCTGGGCCTCCTGCGCAACAGCCTGTTCGTGGCCGGCTGTGCCGCCGGCGCGTCGCTCCTGTTCGGGGCCTCGATGGCCTATGCCTTCGCCCGCATGCGGTTCCCCGGCAACCGGGCCGGGCTCGTGGCCATCCTCGCCGGAGCCTGTCTGCCGCTGATCGCCCTCGCCGTGCCGATCTACTTCATCTTCCTCGCCCTGGAGAACAGCTTCCCGGCGCTGCGCGAGTTCGGGCTGCGCGGCTCGACCGTGGCCCTGGCGATCCTGTACGCGGCCTTCGCCATGCCGCTTTGCGTCTGGCTCATGCGCTCGGCCTTCCGGGCAGTGCCGGCCGATCTCGAGGAGGCCGCGTTCGTCGAGGGGGCGACCAGGGCGGTCGCCTTCCGCCGGATAACCCTGCCGCTGGCCGCCCCGTCGATCCTGGTGGCGGCGCTCGTGGCCTTCCTGCTCGCCTACAGCGAGTTCGCCCTGGCCTGGCTGTTCGCGACCAAGGAGGAGAACGAGACCCTGGCGATGGAGCTGGCCGGCGCCCAGATCGGGTTCTATTCCACCGAGTGGGGTCCCACCGCCGCCCACGCCCTGCTGATGACCATCCCGGTGGTGATCGTCTTCCTCGCCCTCCAGCGGCTGCTCCTGCGGGCCAACCTGGCGACGACGGCGACCGACTAGGGGCGGATCGCGCCGCCCCGGAGTGGTGCCTCTCGCGCAGGCAGCAGCACGGCCGCCGCGTCCGGCGCCGCTGCTGCGTCCCGAGCGTGACCCGCCGCGCCCGAGGCCGCCAGGATCGAGTGCGGCCCCGTCTCACTCCCCGGCAGTCGGGGGATGGGCGGCTTGGGCAGCTCGCACGACCCGACGGCGAGGACGAGAGCGACGCAGGCGACCAGGCGACCGCGAACGAGAGTGCGCACGGCGAGATGATGCGCCCGGGAGACGGGGGCGCGTGGGCCCTCCGCGGCGGGATCGCCGCGCCTGGCATTGCCCTCCTTCCCCGATGATGCAAGTGGGTGCATTGCGCTCGTACCGGAGTGCGCCCTCAGCCCGTTCTCTCGCGCGCCTGCCATCTGCGCGCCGAGCTATGCACCCATCTGCATCGCGCAATGAGGGCGCGTCGCAGCCCCGGGATGCGCCATGCACCCATCTGCATCGTGAGTGGAGACCGGCCGCCTGCCCGCCCCCGCCTCGAGTGCGCGCGATCTCCCGCGTCAGCCCTTGGCGAAGACCGCCGCGATCGCCGCGCAGGCCGGCTCCAGGTTGGCGGCCGTGAGCCCGGCAACGTTGATCCGCCCGCCGGCAACGACGTACACGGCGAACTCGTCCCGCAGCCGGGCGACCTGTCCGGCTGACAGGCCGAGGAGCGAGAACATCCCCCGCTGACGGAGGAGGGCGTCGGCGTCGAGCAAGGCATCCGGCCCGCCGGCAACGCCATCGGCCACGAGCTGGGCCACGAACCGGGCCCTGTTGCCGTTGATCCGGTCGCGCATGACGGCGACCTCGTCGACCCACTGCGCCCGGAGCGCGGGATCGCCCAGGACGGTGGCCACGATCTCGCCGCCGTGGCCCGGCGGGTTCGAGTAGTTGGCCCGCACCGCGACCTTGGCATGGCTCGCGAGGGCGGCTGCCTCTTCGCGCGTCGCGCCGACGATCGAGAGCGCCCCGACGCGCTCCGAGTAGAGGGCGAAGTTCTTGCTCATGCTCGAGGCGACGAGGGCCGTCACGCCCTCCGCCGCCAGCGCCTGGACTCCGCTGGCGTCCTCGTCAAGCCCATCGCCGAAACCCTGGTAGGCGAAGTCGACGAGCGGAAGGAGCCCTCGATCGGCGACGACGGCCGCCAGCCGGCCCCAGGCGTCGGCCGGGAGGTCCGTGCCCGTCGGGTTGTGGCAGCAGGCGTGGACGACGACCACGTCGCCCGGAGCCGCCCCGGCGAGCGCGGTCAGCATCCCATCGAGGTCGAGCCTGGAGCCGCCCTCGTCCAGGTAGGGGTACCAGCGGACCGGGAGGCCGGCTGCCTCGAAGACCTGGGGATGGTTCGGCCAGGTCGGCCGGCTGAGCCAGACTGCCGCACCGGGAGAGAGCCGGTGGACGAGGTCGGCCGCGACCCGCAGCGCCCCCGTGCCGCCCGGTGTGTGGAGGGTCTCCGCCCGCCCGTCGACCAGGGCCGGGTGGTCGTCGCCGAAGACGAGCGCGCGGACCGGACCGGTGTAGGACGGCTCGCCGCCGATCGGCTTGTAAGTCTTGGCCGCGCCAGCGGTGAGCATCCGCCGCTCCGCCTCGGCCACGCTGGCGAGGACCGGGGTGCGGCCGGTCTCGTCCTGGTAGATCCCGGCCGCCAGGCTGATCCGGCCCGGCCGTGGGTCGGCCCGGAAGGCCTCGGTCAGGCCGAGGATGGAGTCGGGGGGCGCCGGCGCGAGGCCGGCGAACACGGGCTCAGGCATGCGCGGATGGTACCCGGCGTGGCGGCCGCCGAGGCGCCGTGTTCGGCTGGTTCGGCCATCGCCGACTCGGCCGGGCGCGACACCGGCCCGGCGTCTGCCCGGCTCGGCCCCCCGCTTCTGCTACTTCGCGAGGGTGACCGCCATCGCCCCATCGGCCGTGCGCAGGACCGGCAGGCCTTTCTCGACAGAGACCTTGGCCGCGCTCGCCAGGGCAGCGAGGAACTGCTGCTCCTGGGCCATGACCGGCTCCTCGCAGGCCATCTTCGTCGTGCCAAGCGGGCCGATGGTGATCGCGTCGCCGTCGAGCGTGTAGGGCCCGTTGTACTGGTTGCAGCCGCCCGAGCCGGACAGGGTGCCGTCCTCCGCGAACATGGCGGTGAGTGTGGTCCCGGGGAGGGGCGTGACAAGCGCTTCCTTGCCGTTGTTGTATCCGGAAACCGTCCAGGAGCCGACGATCGGGTTGGCCGCGCCGGGCTCGTACACGATGAGCTCCTTGCCGTCCTTGTCGAAGAGCGTCAGCTTGTCGGCCGTTGCCGTGTAGCTGGTGGCCAGCGGCAGTGCCTTCAGGTAAGCGGTTTCCAGGGCCATTGCGGGGTCGACGCAGGCCATCATGGTCGATGTCAGCGTCCCGATCGTGAGCTTGGACCCGTCGATGGTCGCCGGGCCGGTGTACGTGTTGCAGCCGCTGAAGCCGGCGACCGTCCCCTTGGCGAACGTCGCGTCCGCGGTCACGCCCGCCGGAATGGCCTCGAGAGTCCCGTCCACGGCGACCGAGGTGGCGATCCAGCGGATCCCCTCGATGGTTCCCCCCGTCCCCCCGGCGGTGGTGCAGGCACCCACCAGCAGGACGGTCGCCAGGGTCGTCACGATCAGCCGTCGCATCGTGTCATTCGCTCCTTCTGTAGGCTTCGAGCCCCCGGGCGCGGATACGATAGCGCCGGCCCGGGACGTCCGCGTGGCGGACATCCCGGACAGGACGCCCGGGGGGGCCGCCAGGTTCCCGCGCAGAACCGAGGACCGAGCGATGGCGAACGAGGACGCGACCTCCGGGACGCCGGGCGCCGCCGAGCCGGCGAGCCCCCCGCCGGGCGCCGCCGAGCCGGCGAGCCCCCCGC
>JAGDMV010000039.1 GCA_017860675.1 Chloroflexota bacterium | reverse complement strand
CGGCCCGGCGGAGACCGACGGGATCGAGCTCCGCTTCGGCAACGCCGAGGCGATGCTGCGGCTGGTCGAGATGATCGCCCGCAGGGAGGGCTTCGGCGATCTGCTCGCACAGGGGTCCCGGCGGGCCGCCGAGGTGATCGGCGGCGAGGCCCACGACCTGGCCATGCACGTCAAGGGCCAGGAGCTGCCGATGCACGACCCGCGGGGGAAGACCGGGGTCGCCCTGGGCTACGCGACCAACGAGGCGGGGGCCGACCACCTGGTCGCTTTCCACGACCCGATCTTCGCCGACGCGGCATCGCTTGGCTTCCGTTCGTCCACGCCGCTGGGAGTGGCCGAGCCGTTCAGCGCGCTGGGCTTCAGCGACGCCAAGGTGCGGGCGTGGTTCCTGGGTGAGGCCTGGACCAGCTGCGAGAAGTCGATCGGCTTCTGCTACTTCGGCCCCTCGCCCCGCTCGTTCATCCCGGTGGACGACGTGGTGACGGCCGTCCGGGCGGCGACCGGCTGGGACGTTGGCGTCGATGAGCTGCTCTCGATCGGGGAGCGTGCCACCAACCTGGCCCGCGTGTTCAACGCCCGGGAGGGCTTCTCGCGGGTCGACGACCAGCTGCCGCCGCGCCTCTTCACCCCGCTCGAGAGCGGCCCCCTGGCCGGGACGGCGATCGACCAGGAGGCCTTCGAGCGGGCGCTCACCGACCTGTACCGGCTCAAGGGCTGGGACCCGGCGACCGGGCTGCCCACGCGGGACCGGCTCCGCCTCCTCGGGATCGAATGGAGCGCCGACCTGGTCGGGGCAGCCTGAGGCAGGGTACGCGGAAGGGAACCGGTCTGGTGCGGGTCCACCTCTGGGGCGAGCTGGGCTTCTACGACCGCGAGCGGCGTCACCGGTTCGAGGTGCGGCTGCCCGGGGAGATGCCGCTGGTCGACGTCCTCGCGCTCCTCGGAGTGCCTCCGGCCGAGGTCGCCGTCGCGGGCGTCAACGGCGAGGTCGTCCGGCTCGGCGACCCGGCGGTGCGGGTGAGCGACGCGGACCGGCTGGACCTCTTCCCGCCGTCGGCCGGGGGCTGAGGCGCGACTGTCGACCCGGCGTGGCCCGGCTCCGTCGGGCTGCAGGCGTCAGCCGGCGAGGGGCCGGATCTGCCACACCTCCACATCCGCCCCGGCCTCCAGGGAGGTGTCCGGCGGCACGAAGGCCAGGCCGTCGGCCGCGGCCAGCGAAGCCAGCATGTACGAGTCCTGGCCGCCGGACGAGCGCGCCAGCAGCTGTCCGGGCAGCTCCGGGTCCGGCTCGAGCGCGACCCGGTTGATGCTCAGCCGGCCGGAGGTCCCCCGCACCGGCCCGACCAGCCGGGCGCGACGCCGCGGCCGGTCGAACGCCAGGACATGCCCCGCGAGCAGGCGCACGAACGGGCGGACGAACAGCTCGAAGGTGACGAAGACGCTCACCGGGTTGCCGGGCAGTCCGAAGAGCGCGACCTCGCGATCGCCGGACCGGGCGCGTGCGAACGCGAACGGCCGGCCGGGCTTGATCGCCACCCGCCAGACAGACAGAGCGCCGACCGTCGAGAAAGCGGCCTTGACGTGGTCGTGGGCCCCGACAGAGACGCCGCCGCTCAGGACCACGACGTCCGCCCAGTCGATCGCCTCGCGGACCAGGGCCAGCAGGTCCGGCAGGGTGTCGCGGGCGATCCCGAGCCGGCGCACCTCTGCGCCGGCCTCGGCGGCCTGGGCCTCCAGCATGAGCGAGTTGGAGTCGTGGATCTGCGCCGGCCCCAGCGCCCTGCCGGGCGGAACGAGCTCGTCGCCGGTAGAGATCACCGCCAGCCGCGCCCGGCGATGGGCCGCCCCCGCTGCGCAGCCGGTGGCGGCCAACAGGGCGATCGCGGCCGCGTCGCAGACCCTTCCCGCCGGGAGCAGCGGCGTCCCCTCGGTGACGTCGCTCCCGGCCGGGCGCACGTTGTCGCCGGGGCGCGCCGCCAGCCGGATCGCGACCGAACCGGGCAGCGCGGCCTCGCCCGGCTCGGCGTCGGTGTCCTCGACGGGCACGACCGAGTCTGCGCCCGGGGGGAGCATCGCCCCGGTCATGATCCGCAGCGCCGTCCCGGCCTCGACACCCCGCTCCGGTGGACGGCCGGCGGGCACCTCGCCGAGCACTCGCAACACGACCGGGGTCTCGGTTCCGGCCGATGCCACGTCGACGCTGCGAACGGCAAAGCCGTCCATCGCGCTGTTGTCCCACGACGGCACGGTGAGTGCCGAGCGGACGGGCTTGGCCAGCACCAGCCCGGCGGCGTCCGCCAGGTCGACGGTCACCGTGGGCAGCGGGTGAGCGACCTCGAGGACGCGGGCCTGGGCCTCGGCGAGCGGGATCAGGGCCGGCAGCTCGGCGCTGGACATCGACGCGACTCCTCCGTGCGGCCCGGCGGACCGACCGGGGTCGTAGCATAGCGAGGGGGCCGGGTCGTGGCGACGGACGGAGATGGAGAGAGCACAGTGAGCTTCACCTACGCGGTGGTTGGTGCCGGCCGGCAGGGAACGGCGGCGGCCTACGACATGGCTCGCTTTGGCGACGCGCGCCTGGTCCTGTGCGCGGACGCGGATGCCGGCGCAGCGCGACGTGCCGCCGAGCGGGTGAACGGGCTGGTCGGACGCTCGATCGCCGCGCCGCGCACGGTCGACGCGGCCGACCCCGCCGCGCTCCGGGCTTTCCTGGACGGGGTCGACTCGTTCCTGTCGGCAGTCCCGTACTGGCTGAACCCGGAGATCACCCGGGCGGCGATCGACGCCCACGCCTCGATGACCGACCTGGGCGGCAACACCGACCTCGTCCGCCGGCAGCTCGCCCTGTCGGCCGAGGCGGAGGCGGCCGGCATTGCCGTCGTGCCCGACTGCGGCCAGGTCCCGGGCATGGGCACCTGCCTGTCCACCTACGCCATGTCCCTCCTCGACGAGACCGAGGAAGTGACCTTCTGGGATGGCGGCAACCCGCTCAACCCGCAGCCGCCCTTCAACTACATCCTCACCTTCAACGTGGCCGGGCTCACCAACGAGTACCACGGCGTCGCCCACTTCATCCGTGACGGGCGGCACGTCGAGATCCCGACCTTCCGCGAGGAGGACTACGAGCTGGTCGACTTCCCCGAGCCGATCGGCCGGATGGAGGCCTTCGTGGCCGGCGGGGGCACGTCGACCATGCCCTGGACGTTCGAGGGCAAGCTCAAGACGCTGTGGAACAAGACGCTTCGCTGGCCGGGCCACTTCGCCCAGTGGAAGGCCTACATGGACGCCGGCCTCTGGGAGACGGTGCCGATCGACGTGGGCGGGTCGCCGGTCGTGCCCCGCGATGTCTTCCACGCCCTGATCGAGCCGCGGATCAAGGCCGCGCCGGGCGAGCCGGACCTCGTGATCGTGCGGGTCCAGGCCAAGGGCCGGAAGGGCGGCAGGCCGGCCCGCGCCGTGGTCGAGCTGATCGACCGCTTCGACGAGGCGACCGGCTTCACCGCGATGGAGCGCACCACCGGCTGGGACGGCTCGATCAAGACGATCATGAACGCCCGGGGTGTCACACCCCGGGGGGCCAACCCGGCCGAGGTCGCGGTCCCGCCGGCGCTCTATGCGGCCGAGCTCCGCCGGCGCGGCTTCAGCCTGACCGAGACGGTCGAGGCCATCGGGGAGTAATCGCTGGCCGGCTGCCCAGCGCGGTCCCGGCGCGACGCGCCAGGCCCGGCGCGTCGCTACGATGTAGCCAGCGGTCACGCCCGTGGCGCACCTCGGAGGTGGATCCAGCCATGGCCTCGTCGCAGCCTCCCCGGGACCCGCCGTCGCACCCCGCGATCGAACGCCGGCATTCGACGGGCACGCCGCCCGACGATCCCGGGCTGCTGACCGGCATCGCCGATGTCGAGGTGGTGGAGGATGCCCGCCATCCAGTGCCCATCGAGCGGCGCGAGGGGGTCTTCATCCACCTCTACCGCTGCCGGATCTGCCAGCTGAAGTGGGCCGCGTTCTCGTGGCTGGCCGACCCTCCCGAGCTGCGGGTCGGGACCGTCGCCTGTCCCTGGTGCCGCCGGCCGACCCCGGCGATCCACGAGCGGGCCACGGTCAGCAACTCGGTCGTCTACACCGAGGCCGAGCTCGAGGCCGAGGTTGCGGGGCTGGTGGCCCGGCTCGCCCCCGGGGCGCGCCTGATGGCGGATTCGCTCGTCGCGCCGCTGGACGCCTACGCCGGCGACGTGGCCGACCGCGACTGATCGGTCTCGTCGGGGTCGGCGGGCGGGTCGGACGGTGGATCGCCCGGCGCGCCGGGCGGCAGGTCCGTTTGGCCCCCGCCGCCCTCCGCCGGCAGCCGGTCGCGCACCAGGACCGCGATCCAGCGTGACTCGTCGAAGCTCTCGAGGATCGTCACCACGACCAGGGTGAGCGGCACGGCCAGGATCGCCCCGATCGGGCCGACGATGAAGGTCCAGACGAGCAGCGAGAGGATGACCACCAGCGGGCTGAGGTCGACCTCGGCGCCCATGTAGCGGGGCTGGACGGCGTAGTCCACGGCCAGGTTGATGGCCACGTAGCCGGCCACGACGATCGCCGCCTCCACCCAGCCGCCCTCGAGCAGGGCGATCAGGGCGGGCGGGATGAGAGCGATGATGAAGCCGACGTTCGGGATGAAGCTGGTGGCGAACGACAGGACGCCCCACAGCACCGCGAACGGCACGCCGACCACCACCAGCAGGATGACGTCGAGGACTGCCGCCAGCAAGCCGAGCTTGGCCCGTACGACGAGGTAGGTCCGCAGGCTCCTGGCGAAGCCCTCGAAGCGGTCGACAACCTCGCGCCGACCGCCGAAGGCCGCCTGCGCCCGCCGCTCTGCCCGGCCCACCTCGAGCAGGAGGTAGGCGGCGACGAGGCCGCCGATCGCGATCATCGTCGTCATGCTGAGGGCGTTGCGGGCCATGCTCACCGCCTGCTGGACGAAGGCGGAGACGTCCAGGCCGGCCAGCAGCTCGGCGACGGAGCTCGATACGCCGAGGGAGACGAGCAGCTCGTCGATCTCGCCGATGAGCGCCTGGAACTCGTCCTGGTAGGCGGGAAGGCGGCGCCCCAGCTCGAGCACGGCCACGGCCGAGGCCACGACGAAGGCGACCAGGACCAGGGCGACGACGGTGACGGTGGTGGCCATCGCCGCCACCCGCGGCCAGCCCCGGCGCAGGAGGCGATCCTGGAGCGGCGTCGCCAGGATGGCGACGAACGCCCCGAGGAGGAGGGGGTTGATGATCTGCCGCGCGGCCTGGAGGCCGGCGACGACGATCACCAGGGCGGCCCCGACGACCAGGATCCGGCCGAGCGTCGGTCTCGTGGGCTGGGCCAGGGGGAGGCTCACGCCGGCAGAGTAGGGGATCGGGACCCCCGTCGGCTAGGGGGATGGCACGAAGGTACGGCTTGGCCACGACCGGAACGCACCGGTACGCTCCCGTCAGCAGCGAGCCGCACCCGGCCGGTCATCACCGGACCGGTCCGCGGCGGCCCCCACGACCGGCGAAAGGGATCGCATGGCAGTCAGCGAACTCGGACCGCTCCTCACGGCGAGCGAGGTCGCCGAGATGCTCCACCTGCATGTCAACACCGTGAAGCGCCTTGGAGACCGTGGCGAGCTGCCGTTCTTCCGGGTCTGCCGGCGGGGCGACCGCCGGTTCCGGCTCGAAGACGTGATGACCTTCCTGGCGCGCAACTCGAAGCAGTAGCCGCCCGGCGGCCGTGACGGGGCCGCCGACTCGCGGGGCCCTCTTCCTCCGGCCGCACCCAGCATCGGGTGCGGCCGGCGTGCGTCCGGGACCGCGACTCAGGGCGCGTCGACGATCGACTTGGCCTCCCCGAGGGAGTACTCCTTCAGCCGCCGGACCCTGATGAGCTGGCCGGACGGATGTGGCGAGCATGCCTCCGGGGGAGGTCGCGACCTCGCTCAGAGCGGCTCGAAGCGGGCCTGGAAGAAGCGCAGGTAGCGCGGCTCGTAGACCAGCCGCAAGCCGCGGGCGGCGTCCCGCGCGTCGAAGCAGGCCTTGACCGACTCCGCCACGACGTCCATGTGGGCCTGCGTGTAGACCCGCCGGGGGATCGTCAGCCGGGTCAGCTCCAGCTTCGGGCGCTTGTGGTCGCCCGTCTCGGGGTCGCGCCCGGCCGACACGATCCCGCGCTCCATGGAGCGGATGCCGGAGTCGAGGTAGAGCTCGGCGGCGAGCGTCTGGGCGGGGAAGACGTCCTGGGCCAGGTGCGCGTAGAAGCGCCTCGCGTCGAGGAACACGGCATGGCCGCCAACCGGCCGGACGATCGGGATCTGCCACTGCGTCAGGAGCTCGCCCAGGTAGCGGACCTGGCCGACGCGGCTGCGCACGTGATCGTCCGACACCGACTCCTCGATCCCGATCGCCAGCGCCTCCATGTCCCGGCCGGCCATGCCGCCGTAGGTGTGCAGGCCCTCGTAGACGACGACCAGGTTGCGCAGCTCCTCGAAGAGAGAGTCGTCGTTGACGGCCAGCCAGCCGCCGATGTTGACGAGGTGATCCTTCTTCGAGCTCATCCAGGCGCCGTCGGTGTAGCCGCAGAACTCGAGCAGGATCTCGGCGATCGACCGCTGTGCGTAGCCCTCCTCGCGCTCCTGGATGAACAGGGCGTTCTCCACCATACGGGTGGCGTCGAGCAGCAGCCGGATCCCGTGCCGGTCACAGAGCTCGCGCACGGCCCGGACGTTGGCCATGCTGACCGGCTGCCCGCCGGCCATGTTGACCGTGCCTGCCAGGCTGACGTAGGGGATCTGCTCCGCCCCCACCTCGTCGATGAGCGCGGCCAGCTTGGCCAGGTCGACGTCGCCCTTGAAGGGGTGGAGAGACTCCGGGTCGTGGGCCTCGTCGACGATGACGTCGTGGAAGGTCGCGCCGGCCAGCTCCTGGTGGAGCCGGGTGGTGGTGAAGTACATGTTGCCGGGGATGTGGTCGCCCGGCCTGATCAGGGTGCGGCTGATGAGGTGCTCGGCCCCGCGGCCCTGGTGAGTGGGAACGAGGTGACGGTAGCCGTAGAAGCGCCGGACGGCCTCTTCCAGGTGGTAGTAGTTGCGGCTGCCGGCATAGGCCTCGTCGCCCAGCAGCATCCCGGCCCACTGCCGGTCGCTCATGGCCGACGTCCCGGAGTCGGTCAGCAGGTCGATGTAGACGTCGGCGGAGTGGAGCAGGAAGGTGTTGTAGCCGGCGTCGGCCAGGGCGCGCGCCCGAGTCGGCCGGTCGGTCATGTTCAGCGGCTCGACCATCTTGATCTTCCAGGGCTCGGCCCAGGAGCGACGGCCGTGCTGCTGGCCCATGGTGTGCAGCGATTGGTGGCGCATCGGGCGGCCTCCGTGCTGTGCCGCGGCCGGCGCGGCTGGAGCGGTCGCGAGCGTCGCCGGGCCGAGCGATCGACCGGCGGAGCACGCGGGGCGGGTTGGCCCGACTCTACACGGCCGGCGGCGTCTTCCGTCGCGACGGGTGACAATGGCTTCATGACCCCGCAGACGCCGACCATGACCAGCACGGCTGCGGCCACGGCCACCGCCAGCGTCGCCCCAACGGGCCAGGCTGCGGCGCTGATCCGCGACGTCATCCTCGGCGGCCAGGACGGCCTGGTGAACGTCCTCGGGCTTGTCCTGGGGATGGCCGCGGCCACGAGCGACACCCGGCTCGTCATCACCGCCGGCCTGGCGGCCATGTTCGCCGAGGGCATCGCCATGGGCGGCGTCGCCTTCACCGCCAGCGGCGCGGAGCGGGACGCGTCGCGCGAGCTGCGCCTGCGCCTCGACCGGGAGCGTGCGGCCCGCGCGGCGGCGCGGAGCGAGGCCAGCCTGGCCGACCTCCGCCTGCAGGGTGCCGATCCGGCGACGCTGGCCGTCGTGGGCGAGGCGATCGTGGCCGAGCGCGAGGCGCTGGAGGACGAGGTGACTGCGCTCCAGCAGGCGGTCGCCCCGATGCGCGAGACGCGACCGTTCCGCTCGGCGCTGGTGGTCGGGCTCTCGACCGTGGCCGGCTCGGCCGTTCCGATCGTCCCGTTCCTGTTCCTGCCGGTCGAGGTGGCCGCCTGGGTCGCGCTCCTGGTCGCCGGCCTGGTCCTGGTCGTCGCCGGCCTGCAGCGAGCCAGGGTCACCGGCGGCAACCCGGTCCGGGCGGCGTCCGAGATGCTGGCCATCGGCGTGGTCTCGGCCCTGGCCGGCTACGCGATCGGCCAGCTGCTGCGCGTGCCGGTGGCCTGACCGGGAGCGGGTGGCGACCCTCCGGGAGCGGCGTGCCCCGCGGGCCGTGGCGCGACGGCCGGGCCTGCCCCGCGCGGGGGTGCGACAATCTGGGCCATGAAGGCCGCCGACCGCTTCGACGAGCTCGCCGCTGGCCTGGGCTGGTTCTACGGGACCTGGGCGATCGCCCTCGGTCTGGAGCTCGGGCTGTTCGCCCGGCTGCGCGAGGCGGGTCCGCGGGGGCTGACGACCGACGAACTGGCCGCCGCGGCCGGCTGTGCGGTCAGGCCTATCGGCGCCTGGTGCCGGGCGGCCTTTGCCACGGAGCTCCTCGACCACGTCGACGGCCGGTTCATCCTCGGCCCGGAGACGGCCACGATCCTGCTCGACGAGGAGCGCCCGGAGTACCTGGGCGGCCAGTTCGTGTACGCCGCCGTCTCCAGCCTGGACTGGGACCATGTCGGCGAGCTGTTCCGCACCGGCCGCCATCTCGACGAGCGCCCGCCCCGCTACTGGCGAGCGATCGAGCAGCTCACCCGCCAGGACACGGCCATCTTCTTCGAGGAGGCGCTGGCGGCCCTGCCCGACCTCGTCACCGTCCTGCTGCGGGGTGGCCGGGCCGTCGACGTGCACTGTGGCGGCGGACGCTGGCTGGCGGCCATGGCACGCCGCTTCCCCGAGCTGGAGCTGCTGGGGATCGAGTCGGAGCCCGACAACGTCGCCCGGGCGATGCGCCTCGTCCAGGAGCGGCAGCTGGAGGACCGCGTCCGGATCGAGGCCCGCGACGAGGCCACGCTCGCGCATCCGGACCAGTTCGACCTGGCCTACTTCCAGCACGCGCTCCACAAGATCGAGCGCCCGGCCGACGCCCTGGCAGCCGCCTGGCGGGCGCTCCGGGCCGGAGGCTGGCTGCTCGTGCTCGGCTGGTGCCTGCCGGAGCGGACCGAGGAGTACGACTCGATCCACGGCCTGCTGATCTCCGGCGTCGACCTCGACGAGCAGCTCGGCGGCGCCCGCCTGCGGACCGTCGCCGAGCACGCCGACCTCTTCCGAAGCGCGGGCCTCCCTGAGCCGACGGACATCCTGCTGCCCTCGGGAGCGACCCTGCTGGTAGCCCGTCGCGGCGCCTGAGAAGCACCGCCAGGCCGCCCGGCCGGGTACCATCAGCTCGTGAGCGAGATCGAGGCTCCGACCTTCAGGGATGCCGACGCGGGCGACGCTGCCTGGATGGCGTCCGCGCTGACCGACGAGGGCTACCCGGCCGGGGCCAGCGACCTGGCCCGACGCCTGGACCGCTTCCTCCCGCCCGCCTCTGGGGTGCGCGTCGCCGAGCGCGATGGCGTGCGCCTCGGGTTCGTCGCCTGGCACCTGCTGCCGCGGCTGGAGCGCGAAGACCCCATCGTGCGGGTCATCGCCCTGATCGTGGATCCGGGAGCGCGGGAGCGTGGCGTCGGAGCTGCACTACTGGCGGAGGCCGAGCGGATCGCCCGCGAGGCCGGCGCCGGCTACATCGAGGTCACGTCGGGACACCACCGGCCGCAGGCGACGCGTCTCTACGAGCACGTCGGCTTCGACTCGACCCTGACGACGTACCTGCGCAAGCATCTCTAGGGGGTCGCGCGCGCCGCGACGGCCCAGCGCGGCGACTGGAGTCGGCGATGTCCCGGACGGGAGCAGAGCCCGCAGCCGAAGAAGGGGTCGTGATCCGGGTCGTCGACCTGCGCAAGCAGTACGGCGAGATCCGGGCCGTCGATGGCATCTCCTTCGAGGTCGCCCGGGGCGAGGTGTTCGGCCTGCTCGGTCCCAACGGGGCCGGCAAGACGACGACGATCGAGATCCTGGAGGGCCTCCGGGTACCTGACGGAGGCGTTGCGACGGTCCTCGGCCTGGACGTCGCGCGTCACGCGGCGGAGCTGAAGGAGCGGATCGGCGTCCAGCTCCAGAGCGCGGCGCTCTACCCGCGGCTGACCGTGACCGAGCTCCTCACCCTGTTCGCCAGCTTCTATCGTCGCAGCCGCCCGCCGGCCGAGCTGGTGGCTGCCCTCGACCTGGGCGAACGGGCGAAGGCCCAGACGCGCCAGCTCTCGGGCGGTCAACGGCAGCGCCTGTCGGTAGCCCTCGCCCTGGTGAACGACCCCGAGCTGGTGTTCCTCGACGAGCCGACCACCGGCCTCGACCCTCAGGCACGCCAGAACCTGTGGGACATCGTCCGCGAGCTGCGCGAGCGCGGCCGGACCATCCTCCTCACCACCCACTACATGGAGGAGGCCGAGGCGCTCTGCGACCGGATCGCGATCATGGATCACGGCCGGATCATGGAGATCGGGACGGTGCCGGAGCTCGTGGGCCGGCGCTTCCGGGAGCGGGCCGTCCACTTCGACCCCCTGCCGGGCGTCGGCGAGGGGGAGCTGGCGGCTCTGCCCGGCGTGTCCCGCCTGGCCCGCGAGCAGGACGGCCCGACCCTGCTCTACACGGCCGACGTGCCGGCCACGATCTCCGCCGTCCTGGCCCTTGCCGATGATCGCGGGCTGGAGCCGCGCAATCTCGGCGTCCGTAACCCGTCGCTCGAGGACGTCTTCCTCGACCTGACCGGCCGGGCGCTCCGCGACTGATGCCGAGATGAGCCGGATGCGGGCCCTCGGTCACCTCGCCCTGGCCAACCTGACGAGCTTCCGTCGCGACGTGGCGGCGGTGTTCTGGACGGTCGCCTTCCCGGTGACGTTCATGGTCCTGTTCGGCCTGATCTTCTCCGGGGGTGGTTCGACCCGCTTCACCGTCGGCTGGGTCGACCTCGACGGTACGGCCGCCTCGCGCGCCCTTGCGACCAGCCCCGCCCTCGCGGCCGTCTTCGACCTGCGGGTCGCGACGTCCGAGGAGGAGCAGCTCGAGGCGATGCGGGCGGGCGAGGTCCGGGCGGTGATCGTCATCCCTGCCGGGTTCGGCGATGCGGCGACGTCGGGGGTCGCCCCGGAGACGCCCCTGCCGGTGAGGCTGTACACCGACCCGTCCAACCAGCAGGCGGCCCAGACGATCAGCGGCATCGTCGGCGCGGTGGTCGGCGGGGCGAACCAGGCGCTCAGCGGCCGGCCGCCGCTGCTGACGGTGGAGACGCTCGCCATCCAGAGTCAGCAGCTCAGCACGATCGCCTTCTTCGTGCCCAGCGTGCTGGCCATGGCACTGATGCAGCTCGGCCTGTTCGGCGCCCTTCCGATCGTGGCCGAGCGGCAGAACCTGATCCTCAAGCGGCTGGCGGCAACGCCGCTCCGGCGACGGACGTTCGTATCCGCGAACCTGGTGACGCGGCTCCTCGTGGCGATGGTCCAGGCGGCAATCATCCTGGCCATCGGGGCGCTCCTCTTCGACGTCACCCTGCTCGGCAACCCGCTCGTGTTCGCCGGCCTGGTCGCCCTCGGCGCCCTCACCTTCGTTGCCCTGGGTTACGTCATCGCCTCCTTCGCCCGGACCGAGGACTCGGCCAGCCAGCTGACGAGCATCCTCCAGTTCCCGCTCATGTTCCTGTCGGGCATCTTCTTCCCCCTCGAGGCGATGCCCGACGTGCTGCAGGTAGTCGCCCTGTTCCTGCCCCTGACCTACCTCGGTGACGCCCTCCGCCAGGTGATGGTCAACGGCACCCCGCTCTTCCCTCTCCAGGTGGACGTGATCGTGCTGACGGCCTGGATGGTCGGCTCGTTCCTCGTCTCAGCCCGCTTCTTCCGCTGGGAGTAGGCCGGAAGGAGCA
>JAGDMV010000157.1 GCA_017860675.1 Chloroflexota bacterium | reverse complement strand
GATCGTCGCGGCCGACAAGGAGGGTCTCAAGGCGTCCCGCCTGCGCAACCACCACCTGCGCGGCAGCTCGGCCATCAACTACGAGGCCGACATCATCCTGATCATGAACGAGAAGTACCACATCGTCGCCCGGGTGAACATCGAGTTCAACCCCTACCAGGCGCAGCGCTTCCGCGACTGGGTCGTGCTCACCGTGGAGAAGAACCGCGGTGGCCAGGACAACGTCGACCTCGAGTTCGAGAAGCACTTCGAGTTCGCCTGCTTCGACCCGAACGGGCGGACCGTGCAGGAGAAGCTGATCGAGGAGCGCCTCTACAACGATTGACCGCGGCGGGACCGCCGGTCGGCGGACGGCGGCCCGAGGACTGGCCTGCGCCGATCGAGCAGGCGCGACCCGAGCGGATCGGCCCGGGGGCGGTGGATCGGGCGGCCGGTCGCCGATCCGCTATCGTGACCGCCATGGGCAACGATCAAGCCGGACGGTTCCCCGAGATCGTCGAGATCGTGGTCGAGATCCCCCGGCATAGCCGCAACAAGTACGAGTTCGACGAGGCCGCCGGGGTCTTCCGGCTCGACCGCGTCCTCTCCTCGGCCGTCTACTACAACTTCGACTATGGCTTCATCGAGGGCACGAGGGCAGGCGACGGCGACCACACCGACGCGCTGCTGATCATCGACGAGCCGACGTTCACCGGCTGCCACGTCTGGGCCCGCCCGATCGGCGGCCTGGAGATGCGCGACGAGATGGGCTTCGACTTCAAGGTCCTGTGCGTCGCGATCGGCGACCCCCACCAGGCTCACATCCACCAGCTCGACCAGGTACGGCCCCATCGCCTGCTGGAGATCGAGAACTTCTTCCAGACGTACAAGCTGCTGGAGAAGAAGGAGACCGACGTCGTCGGCTGGCAGGACCGCGCCTTCGCCCTCGACGTGCTGCTGGCCGACCGCGTGGCCTGGGAGCGCGAGCAGGCGCGCAGCTGAACCATGGGGGACGAGCGATCGGCGCGACAGGGCGTGCCGATCGGGCGCGCCTGGCCGGCCGGCCCGCCGGCCGCGGGCGACGGTCGTGGCGGTCGAGGCCGCGACGACCGGGCGCCGGATTCGAGCGCGGCGACACGACGCCTGTTCGTCGCCGTCCCGCTGGACGCTGCGGCCCTGCGGGCAGTGGCCAGCCTGGTGGCCGAGCTGCGTGCGTTCGAGGCTGCCATGAGCGTCGGTCGCGGTGCCGCTGGCCGCCCGGGCCTGCGGTGGGTCAGGCCGGAGGGCGTGCACGTCACGCTGCGGTTCCTCGGGGCCACCCCCCACCCGCGAACGGCGGCCGCAGTCGCCGCCCTCGAGGACTCCGTCGTCGGTGTCGAACCGTTCACCATCCGCATCGCGGGCGCGGGAGCGTACCCGCGGTTGGTGGCGCCGCGGGTCCTGTGGCTCGGCATCGCAGCGGGCGCTGACCTGCTGGCCGACCTCGCTGCCCGCCTGGACCGGCGGCTTGCCCGGGCGGGCTGGTCGCCGGAGGAGCGGGCGTTCGACGCGCACCTGACGCTTGCTCGCGCCAACGACGCCGAGGGCGCGCGGCAGGTGGCGGCCGAGCTGGTCCGGCGGGCCGCCGCCCTCCACGTGGAGTGGACCGCGGACCGGGCCGTCCTGTTCGAAAGCCATCCGGGCCCGGGCGGCTCGCGCTACGAAGTCGTGAAGACCGTGCCGCTCGCAGGCTGAGACATCGCGGGCAGGTGCCGTCGCCGGCGCTACGGCCAGCCTCGCCTCGGCCGGCCTGTCGCAGGGCCCGTCCTTCCGGCCTACCCGGCACGAGCGGGTGGCGCGGCGTAGGATCGCTCCATGCCGCAACTCGCCTGCTGGTCCTGCGGCCGGCGCCTCTACGCCACCACCGCCGTCGAGCTGCTGTTCGCCGACGAGCGCCGCTGCCCGCGTTGCGGCGCCCTGCTCAACCTCGATCGGCGCCAGCTTGAGCGCCGCCAGGAGTTCCGCCGCGAGAACCTGCCCGACGACCCCGGCCCGCCGGAGGAGACCGGGGAGCGGCGAGTCGAGGAGCGCCGGCAGGTCCAGCGCCGGCGCGAGACCTTCTGACCGGCGGGATGTCCGTGCCCAGCATGCATCGGGCGGGTGGCCGGCGCCCCGACTGGCGCTCACCGGCCCGGGGCGCGGGCGGAGCGGGCCCTGTGAGGCGGTGCCGGGCATGACGGCGACGAACGTCGCCTTCCTTGGCCTGGGACTGATCGGCGGCTCGATCGCGCGTGCTCTCCGGGCGGAGGGCGGCGCCTGGCGGCTCACCGCCTGGTCGCCGGGTCGCGCCGGGCCCGCGGCGGCCCTGGCGGAGGGCGTGCTCGACGCCGCCCCGGCGACAGCGGGCGAGGCCATCGCGGGTGCGGGCATCGTGGTCCTGGCCGCCCCACCGACCGCCTGCCTCGACCTGCTCGACGAGCTGGGGGGCCCGCTGCGCGGAGCCCTCGCCCCCGGGGCCGTGATCACGGACGTGGCGAGCACCAAGGCAACGCTCGTCGGCCGGGCCAGGTCGCTGTCGCTGCCGTTCGTCGGCGGCCACCCGATGGCCGGCCGGGAGACGGCCGGCTTCGCCGCCGCCGACCCGGCGCTCTTCCGCGGCAGGCCCTGGGTGATCGTGCCGACGGGGGCAGCGGTGGACGACCTCGTCACCCGGGTGGAGGGACTGGCCCGCGCCTGCGGAGCAGTGCCGGTCCGGATGGACGCCGATGCCCATGACGCCGCGGTCGCCGGGATCAGCCATCTGCCGCTGCTACTGGCGGCGGCGCTGGTCGAGGCGGTCGCCGGCCGCCCGGGGGAGCCCGGCGCGCCCGGCTGGGAGGATGCGGCCGGCCTGGCGGCCGGCGGTTGGATGAGCGCCACCAGGCTGGCCCTCGGTGACCCGGAGATGGGCGCCGGAATCGCGGCCACGAACGCCCCCGCCCTGGCCGCGCGGCTGCTGGTGCTGCGAAATCGTCTTGACGAGTGGCAGGCGCTGCTCGAGGTGGCCGGCCGCGACGGCACGCCCGACGAGGGGGCGATCCGGGCGCGGCTGGCCGCTGCTCGCGATCGACTGCTGGCCATGCGGGCGGGTGGCGATCGGCCTGCGGGACCGACATCGGGCGGCTCGGCCACCCGGCCTCCCGGCTCGACGGGCGACGAGCAGGCCCGCGCCGGATGAGCACCGCCTCGAGGGACGAGCTGGTCCTCGTCGTGCCCCGCGAGCTCGTCGTGCCCGGCGCTGGCTGGCGCGGCGTCCGGCCCGGCGGGCTGGAGGTGCTCGAGGCCGCGGTGGCCTCGGCCGGCGTCTACCTGCCGCGGGCCGTGGCCGAGCACGACCCCTCGCGCAAGCAGGTCATCCCGTACCTCGTCCTGCGCGACGGCCAGCTGACCTTCCTGATGCGCCGGACGCGAGCCGGTGGCGACCCCCGCCTGCACGACCGCCGGTCGATCGGCATCGGCGGGCACCTCAACCCCGGCGACGACGGGATCGCCGGCGGCCTGGCCAGGGAGTGGCACGAGGAGCTGGTTGCAGATTTCGTGCCGGAGTACCGCTTCCTCGGCCTGCTCAACGATGACGACACGGACGTCGGTCGCGTCCACCTGGGGGCCGTCTTCGTGGCCGACGCCGGTGGCCGCCCGGTGGCCGTGCGCGAGACCCACAAGCTCGAGGGCCGGTTCGCCCCCGCGACCGAGGTGCGCGCCGCGCGACCCGACATGGAGACCTGGAGCCAGCTCGCCTGGGACGCGATCGACAGACCCGAACCGTCCGGCTGAGCCAGCGGGCCCCCTCGCGCAGCGGTGCGATACTTGTGCTGGAGCACTGATGATGGTCCGAACCGTCCGTGTCCTCAGCCGACTTGCGCTCACCGCCGGGGCGCTCGGCCTTGCCCTCGCCGTGGCAGCAGGCGTCCACGGCGCCAGCCCGACGGTGACCGTCCTGCCGGTGACGGGAACCGTGGACTCGGTGATGGCCGGCTACATCGAGGAGGGGGTCAGGCAGGCCGCCGCGGACGGGGCAGCCGCGGTGGTCATCGAGCTCAACACCCCTGGCGGGACGCTCGACGCGACCCAGAAGATCGTGTCCACGCTCCTCGACGCGCCACTGCCGACGGTCGTCTGGGTGGCCCCGTCGGGCGGGCGGGCGGCCAGCGCCGGCACCTTCATCACCCTGGCCGGACACGTCGCCCTCATGGCGCCGGGTACGAACATCGGCGCGGCGTCGCCGGTCGGTTCGCAGGGCGAGGACATCGAGGGCACGATGGGCGAGAAGGTCCGCAACGACGCGGTGGCCAACATCCGGGCGGTCGCCGAGGCTCGCGGCCGGAATGCCGACTGGGCCGAGACGACGGTCACCAAGGCGGCCTCGGTCCCGGCCACGGAGGCGGTGGCGATCGGGGCCGTCGACGGGATCGCGGCCACGATCGACGACGTGATCGCCTTCATCGACGGGCGCGAGGTGACCGTCCAGAACCAGCCCTGGACGATCGAGACGACCGGGGCGACGCCAGTCACTCTGGAGATGAACCCCTTCCAGCAGCTCCTGCACCTGCTCTCCGACCCGAACATCGCCTTCCTGCTGTTCACCCTCGGCTCGCTGGGCCTCGTCTTCGAGCTCCA
>JAGDMV010000038.1 GCA_017860675.1 Chloroflexota bacterium | reverse complement strand
ACCACCGTCTTGTTGCCCAGGAACATCCGCGCCCGGCTCTTGCCGAAGGACAGGGCCTGGTTGTTGGTGCCCTGGGCCTGGCGCATCATCAGGAAGATGAAGCCGCCGATGAGCAGCACCGGCAGCAGCGCGCCGACCAGCAGGCTGATCCACTGGCCGGTCTCGGACGGCTTGATCGCCCGGAAGGTGATGTCGGCGGGGTTCTTCCCGCCCGCCTGGGCCGCGGCGCGGACGTCCGCGTAGACGTCCTGCATCCCGACCCCGGGCACGATCACCTGGTACTGCGTCCCGCTGGTGGGCTTGACGGTGAGGACCAGGTCCTGCTGGGTCACCTCCTGCACCTGGCCCGCGGACACGTTGCCCAGGAAGTCCGAATAGGCCTTGGTCGCGTCGGGCGAAGGCGACATCAGGAACGTGTACAGCAACGCCACCGTGCCCACCACGAGGACGAGCATCAGGATGCCGTTGCGGAAGAACTTGCCGTTCAACCTGTTCTCCGGTCAGGGCCGCGGTCCGCCGCCGGCCTCGGGGCCAGTATAGCCCCGGTTCCGGTCCGCCCCGTCCGGGGCGACGGCGTGCCGGCCCGATGTTGATACGGGCTCGGCTGCTCGGCGGATGGCGGTCGCGCACGACTGGGCGCCGGCGGACGCCAGCAAGATCATCGGGAAGGTGGTAGCTGGGACAGGATTCGAACCTGTGACCTAGCGATTATGAGCCGCTTGCTCTACCACTGAGCTACCCAGCCACACGCATCGAGTCTACACGATCGAGCTCGCCCATCGGCAAGAATGACAGGCGCCCGGCGCAACGGGAGCACCTCGGAGGCGTCTTCGATTCATGAGCGATCGGGTGGTCGACACGCGGCCCTTCCGGCGGGCCCTGGCCCGGATCGACGCCCGTCCGTCGCCCCTCGTGGGCCCGATCCGGGCCCTGCTCCGGCTTGGGGCCCGGCTGGCCGGCTTCCGGGTGGTCGTGGAGGGGCAGGAGATCCTGCCCCGCGACGCCGCAGGCCGGGTCGCAGGGGGCTGGATCCTGGCCGGCGCCCCGCACCGTGCCTGGGTCGACCCGCTGCTCCTGATCGTTGCCTGGCCGGCCGGGGCGCCCCGCCTGGCCTGGCTCGGCGACGGGCCGACCCTGGTGCGGTCGTGGTGGCGCCGCCTGCTCCTGCCGAGGCTGGGGGTGATCCCGATCGTCCCGGGCAGCGGTCCCCGGGCGATGGCCGACCATGCGGCGGCGGCCCGGGGCGTGCTGGGCCGCGGCGCCGTGCTGGCGCTGTTCGTCGAGCGCGGCGCGCCGAGCCACCCGCAGAAGACGCGCGAGATCGCGGGCGGCTTCGCCTGGATGTCGCTCGCGGCCGATGCCCCGGTCGTCCCCGTCGTGATCGGCGGGGCGCACCGGATCGTCCGCGGCAGCCCGTTCATCGTCCGCTTCCTGGCGCCGCTGCCACTGCCGGCCGCATCAGCCGGGTCTGTCACCGGTGGCCCCTGCGTCTCCGCCGTTGATCCGATCGACCGCTCCCGTCGTGCGGCTGCGGAGGCGCTCGTCGACGCCTACCGGGACGCAGTCGCCGGGCCGGTTGGCGAGACGGCCGCGTGGGCCGACGCCAGGGCCCCGCGCGCCGCCCGCTGGCCCTGGCTGGCGACGCTCTTCCACTGACCCCGCGCCCGTCGCCAACCCGTGCCCGCGTGATCGGCACGGCCGGTCGCAGCCCAGGATCGTGCGATGCCTCGGCTCGGCCGTCCGTCCGGCCGTCCGGCACCCGGCGGGGGGCGGATCGGCACGCGCGGGCCAGGCTGCGGGGCGCGTATCGTCCGGCCGGAGCCGGGACGACCGGCGGCCTGGACCGTTGCAGCGCGAGGAGCAGGGACGACTATGCGCATCGGGGTCCCGAAGGAGATCAAGAACAACGAGTTCCGGGTCGGGTTGAGCCCCAGCTCCGTCCGCGAGCTCGCGCACCACGGCCACCAGGTGTTCGTCGAGTCCGGAGCCGGGGCAGAGATCGACCTCGACGACGACCGCTACCGCGCCGCCGGGGCGACGATCCTGCCCGACGCCGCCAGCGTCTACCTGCAGGCCGAGCTGGTCGTCAAGGTGAAGGAGCCGCAGCCGTCCGAGTACGGCCTGCTGCGCGAGGACCAGGTTCTCTTCACCTATCTCCATCTCGCCCCGGACCGGCCCCAGACGGAGGCGCTCGTCCGCTCCGGCGCGACGTGCGTTGCCTACGAGACGGTGACCGACGACCGGGGCGGGCTGCCCCTGCTCGCCCCGATGAGCGAGGTCGCGGGCCGGATGTCGATCCAGGCCGGGGCCAGCGCCCTGGAGAAGTCACACGGCGGCCGCGGCATCCTCCTGGGTGGCGTCCCAGGCGTGGCGCCGGCAAAGGTGGTCGTGCTGGGCGGCGGCGTGGTCGGCACCAACGCGCTGCGGATGGCCCTCGGCCTCGAGGCCGACGTGGTCGTGATCGACAGGTCGTTGCCCCGCCTCAAGGAACTCGACCTCTACTTCGGGCCCGCCCTCAACACGATCTACGCCACGACCGACGCCATCGAGGAGCAGGTGCTGGCCGCCGACTTAGTGATCGGGGCGGTGCTTCTGCCGGGCGCCGCGGCGCCACGCCTGGTGACGGCCGACATGGTCCGCCGGATGAAGCGCGGCTCGGTCGTCGTCGACGTGTCGATCGACCAGGGCGGCTGCTTCGAGACGTCGCATCCGACCACCCACGCCAGCCCGACCTACGTCGTCGACAGCGTCGTGCACTACTGCGTGGCCAACATGCCCGGCGCGGTGCCGCGGACCTCGACGTTCGCCCTGAACAACGCCACCCTGCCCTTCACCCTGGCCCTCGCCGACAAGGGGGCCAGGCGGGCCCTGGAGGACGATCCGCACCTCCTTGCCGGGTTGAACGTGCACCGCGGCCGGATCACGTACGCCGCCGTCGCCGAGGCGCACGGCATGACCTGGACGCCCGCCGCCGACGCGCTCGCCCTCGCCTGACGCGACCACGGCGCGCACCCGGGAGGCCCGCCCGATCACCGCGCGCCACGGGCGCCACCGCCACCGGCCTGCCTGGGACGAGCGCGAGGCTGCGGTCAGCCTCCGGGGGCGGGCCCGAAGAGCAGGTCGAGCCAGGCCTCGAGCGGGCTCATCTGCCCCTCCGGCGAGGCCCCGAGCCGGACCGTCGACGACCCGGGCGCATCCGGCGGTAGCGATGGGGCGCCCGGCGCAAGGCGGAAGGCGCGCTCATCGGCCGCTCCCAGCTGGTAGGCGCGGGCCTGCTGCGCGACCCAACCCGAGCCGGCGACGATGCCGACCTCCCGCTCCAATTCGCGCACGTTCGCTGCCAGAGCCGCATTCTCGGCCCGCATCCGCTCCGTCCGCTCGGCCGCCGAGGCTGCCTCGGACACCTGGCCGGCGAAGCTGAACAGCACCCAGGCGACGACCACCGCCACGGCGGCGGCGACGACGTGACGGGAATGGATTCCGGCGATGCCGAGGCCGTCCAGCGACACGGCGGCCGGCCGCTCGTCCTCGGGCGCGCGGCCTCCCGACCGGTCAGGCCTGGGGGATGCGGCGGGGCGACGGGGCCGCGGCATGCGCGGATGGTAGCTGCGCGCAGCTAGCGCGTCAACCCGGTAGCGACTTGCACGCCGGCCGCGATCGGCCCGGCCGCGTGCCACCCGAGCTGTCACGCGGAACGGCCACGGTCAGCGCGGGCCGCTGCGCCCGGCCTGGCTGGCCGGTGCTACGCTTCGCCCTGTTTAGATCGCACGTTCGAAATGCAGAGGTAGGCCGCATGCGCACCTACGCTCCGAAAGACGTCGGGACGGTCCTGCGGACCATCCTCGACGAGCCATCCTTCGCCAGCGGGGTGGTCCACCACGAGGTCGTCGAGGCCCGGGAGGCGGTGTTCGCCGACTGGCCGGCCTGGCTCGACGAGGGTATCCGGCTCGGACTGCTGGCTCGCGGCATCGAGCGCCCGTACTCTCACCAGGCGGAGGCCATCGAGGCGGTCCACGCCGGGCAGGACGCCGTCATCGTCACGCCGACCGCCTCGGGCAAGAGCCTCTGCTACGTCGTGCCCATCCTCCAGGCCATCGCCGACGACCCTGCCGCACGAGCGCTCTGCCTCTTCCCCACCAAGGCGCTGGGGCAGGACCAGGTGGCCGAGATCGCCACCGTGGCGAAGGAGTCGCGCCTGGGGGTGTCCACGGCCGCCTACGACGGCGACACGCCGGCCCCCATCCGGTCGGCCATCCGCAAGGCCGGCCAGATCGTCGTCACCAACCCGGACATGCTCCACTCCGCGATCCTGCCCCACCACACGAAGTGGTTCCAGCTGTTCGAGCAGCTCCGGGTCATCGTCGTCGACGAGCTGCACACCTATCGCGGCGTGTTCGGCAGCCACGTGGCCAACGTGCTCCGTCGCCTGCTCCGCCTGTGCGCCCACTACGGCAGCAGCCCGGTCATCGTCTGCTGCTCGGCCACGATCGGCAACCCGGCCGAGCTGGCCGAGACCCTCACCGGCCGGACGGCACGGCTCGTCGACCGCAACGGCGCCCCCTCGGGCGAGAAGCACATCCTCCTCGTCGAGCCGCCGCTGCTGGACCCGGCCACCGGCGCCCGCGGCTCCGCCCTGACCCAGGCCGAGCGCTGGGCGCTGCCCTTCCTGCGCGCCGGCCGGCAGACGGTCGTCTTCGGCCGCTCCCGGGTGGCCGTCGAGATCATGCTCTCCAACCTCCGCGAGCGGCTCCGCCAGGACCTGGGGCCCCGGACACGGGTGCGCGGCTACCGCGGCGGCTACCTGCCGATGGAGCGCCGCGCCATCGAGCGCGGCCTGCGCGAGGCCGAGGTGCTCGGCGTCGTCGCCACCAACGCCCTCGAGCTGGGCGTCGACATCGGCCGGCTCGACGTGGCCGTCCTGGCCGGCTACCCCGGCTCGATCGCGGCCACCTGGCAACAGATGGGCCGCGCCGGCCGGCGGGCCGAGCGCAGCGTCGCCGTCGTCGTGGCCTCGCCCGCGCCCGTCGACCGTTACGTGATCCACCACCCGGAGTTCCTGCTCGGCTCGCGGCCGGAGGAGGCCCGCCTGGACCCGGACAACCTGCACGTCCTGATCGGCCACCTGCGCTGCGCCACCTTCGAGATGCCGTTCGCCCCGGGCGAGCGCTTCGGCCCTGGCCCGGCCGACGAGCTGCTCGCCTTCGTCGGCGAGTCGGGCCACGTCCGGCAGGCGGGCGACGGGCGCTGGTACTGGAGCTCGGAGAACTTCCCCGCGTCGGAGATCTCGCTCCGTGCCGCGGCGCCGGAGAACGTGGTGATCATCGACACGACGCCGGACCGCCCCCGGGTGCTCGGCGAGGTTGACCTGTTCAGCGCCCAGGTGCTCGTCCACGAGCGGGCCATCTACATGCACGAGTCGGTCCAGTACTACGTCGACCGGCTCGAGTGGGGCGAGCGCAAGGCGTACGTCCACCGGATCGACGCCGACCACTACACCTACGCCAACCGGGCGGTGACGCTCAAGCCGCTGGACGTGTTCGCGGAGGCCCCGGCGGCGGGCGGACGCCGGATCCACGGCGAGGTCATGGTGGCGAGCCTGGTGACGCTCTTCAAGAAGCTCAAGTTCGGGACCGACGAGAACGTCGGCTGGGGCCCGATCGACCTCCCCGAGCTCGAGCTCCAGACCACCGCCTACTGGCTGACAGCGGACGAGCTCATCGGCTGGCGGCGCGACGACCTCGACGTCGCCCTCATCGGCGCGGGGCGGGCGATCCAGGCAGTGGCCGCCGTGCTGCTCATGGTGGATCCGCGCGATCTCGGCCTCGTGTCGCAGGTCCGGTCGCCGCACCAGGACGCGCCCACGATCTACCTGTACGAGGCGGTCCCCGGGGGGGTGGGGCTGGCGCCCCGGCTCTGGGCCCGCCACGACGAGCTGGTCGCCGGGGCGGCCGAGCTCATCGCTGCCTGCCCGTGCGAGGCGGGCTGCCCGGCCTGCACCGGGCCGCGGCTGGAGGCCGGGGTGGACGGGAAGGCCCTCGCCCTGCAGCTGCTCGAGGGGCTCGGGGCGGCGCCCGCGGCGACCACGGTCCCCGGGAGCAGGCCGGCGTCGGCACACGGGTCGGAAGCGGCGATCGGTGCGGCGGCGCCGGGGGCGGCTGGGACCGCCGCCGTTCCCCCACCCCGGTCCGCGCTCGGTGGGGCGACCGCGACACCCGCATGAACGCCGACACCCTCGAGCGCCGGCTGGCGGCCTTCCGGGCTGCCCGCCTGCGCGAGATCGCGGCCGCATCGGCCGGCCTCGACGCGGATGGCGCCGAGGGCGTCCGCTCGGACTCGTGCTCGTGGCCACCGCTCGACGAGGCCGCGGCTGCGGTCCGGCGCCGGGCCGTCGCAGAGCGCCTGGCGGCCGCCGTGGACGGCGAGCCGGCAGCCGGCGACGGGGGCACCTTCGTGCGCCGCGAGCCGGACGTGATCGAGCTGCCGCTCGACCGCAGCCGCCTGGCCGGGCTGCCCGGCCACCCCGGCCCGGACGTGCCTCTCGTCTGTCTCGATACCGAGACGACCGGGCTCGGCACGGCCACCGGGACCGTCGCCTGGCTTGTCGGCCTGGGCTGGTGGGAGGGATCGAGCTTCCGCCAGCTCCAGCTCGTGCTCCCCGATCATGCCGACGAGCCCGCCCTGCTGGCCGCGCTCGAGGCGGCCATCCCGGCCGACTGCTGGCTGGTGACCTACAACGGCCGCGGGTTCGACTGGCCCCTCCTGGTCACCCGCTACCGCCTGCTGCGCCGGCCGGCGCCGCGCCATGCCGGCATGCTCGACCTGCTGCCCCACGTCCGGCGCATCTTCCGGCACCGCCTGGGCGACGCTCGCCTGGCCACCGTCGAGCGGGAGATGCTCGGCGTCCTGCGCGAGGAGGACGTGGCCGGCTGGGAGATCCCCGGCCGCTACCTCGCCTTCCTCCGCGATGGGGATGTCGCGCCCCTGCTGCCGATCATCGCCCACAACGCCGAGGACGTCCGTTCGCTGGGGCGGCTGCTCGTCCACCTCGACGTCCGCTACGCCGATCCGGTCGAGCGACGCGCGGCGCCGGCCGGCGACCTGCTGGGGCTCGCCCGGGGCTATACGCGCGAGCGTCGCCACGAGGAGGCTCTCGCCTGCCTGGACGAGGCCGATGCCGGCTGGCGGCCGCCGGCCTTCGGCACCGAAGCGTGGCCCTTCGGCGCACGCTCCCCCGCTCCGGGCACGATCGGCCGGAACCGCATCCGCGCCGAGCGGGCGCGCACGCTCGGCCGACTCGGCCGGACCGACGACGCCCTGGCCGCCTGGGAGGCGGTCGCCACGACCGGGGGAAGAGCTTCGGCACGGGCCTGGGTCGAGTGCGCCAAGATCCATGAGCATCGCCGGGGCGACCCCGCCGCTGCCCTCCGCGCGACCGAGGCAGCTGAGCGGGCGCTGGAGCGTGGGCGCCTCCTCGGCAGACCGGACCCGGCCGCGGAGGCTGACCTCGCGGCCCGGAGGCGGCGGCTGCGGCTCAGGCTCCGCCGGGTGGGCTGAGCGGTTCGCCGCCCTCGGGCGATGGCCGGCCCGCGCCGCCGGGTGCTTCGGGCGGGTCCCCTGCCGCCGCCGGTCGGCGGTCGCCAGCTCCGCCGCCGGCATCTGCCGTCCAGGGCGAGGCAAGCCGGCGACGGACCTCGGCCAGCGTCGGCACCCCGCTTAACCCTCGTCGCGTGACGTGGACGGCCGCGGCCGCCGCCGCGAACTGCAGCGCCATCCCGAGCCGCGGCACCTGGCCGGCCAGCGCGGGAATCACCCTGGCCGCCAGCAGACCGGCCAGGAAGACGTCGCCGGCCCCGACGGCGTCGACCTCGACCGCCGGAAAGGCGCGGTAGCGGCGCAGGCGCGGCCGCGGACGGTCTCGGCGGACGATGATGGCCAGGCCGCCGTTCGGACCCCGGGTCAGCGTGCACAGCGCTCCCGGCCGCAGCGGTGCGAGCACGTCGGCCAGGACAGGGTGGCCACCGACGTCGTGGACGGAGAGGGAGACGAGGTCGGCCCGGTGGACCAGCGGCCGCGGCGCAGGTGGCCGGGCCCGGACCCGCTCGCCCGCCGCGAGCTCGCGCAGCAGGCCCTGCCAGCCGAGGGCGACGACGGCGCCGGCCGGGATCGCCGCCCAGCCGTCGGGCAGCTCGTCGGCGACGGGCGCCAGCAGCCAGGCCGGGGCCCGGCGCCAGCCCGGCGGGATGAACCCGACCGGGATCGGCTGGCCCGGCTGGTGGCACCACTGGACCCGCCCGTCCGGCGTCTCGCGGTTGTCGAAGACCGGTCCGCCGGCCAGCCGGACCGGGACCAGGTCGACGCCGGCGTCGCGGAGGAGGCCCAGCTCCCAGGCCGTCGCCGCCTCGGCGTCGACGCCGATGAGCGCGGCGGTCCGCACGCCCAGCCGGGCGAGCGTGAGCGCCCCGTACGAGACGCCCCCGCCCAGCCGCCAGCCGCGGGGGTCGGTCGCGTCCAGGTCACGGCTTGCCGACCCGACCACGACAACGCAGGGGGCGCCGCGAGCCTCGCCGGCGGCCTCCTCGGCAGCGGGCTCGGCCGCCGCGCCGGGGAGGAGCCCGGCTGGGGGGCCGAGGGCACCGCCGTATACTGGCCCCACGGGACGTGCCAGCTCGATGGCCCCGGCAGAGGAGACGGCGTGTACTTCTACGAGCTCCACGAGGGCGATGACGACCTCTACTCCGACGTGATCCTGGCCCGCGAGGACGAGGTGTCGCCGGAGGACTTCTTCGATCTCGTGCAGTCGATCCGGCGCCGGATCCAGGACGATTTCGCGGAGGATACGCTGATCGAGGCGATCGCCGTCGAGCTGGAGCGCGAGCACGACTTCATCTTCGTCTCCGACGAGCGGATCGTGGCGGCGGTCAACGTCTCCACCGAGGAGGACGACAACTTCCTGATCGCCACCGAGGACGAGTTCGAGGCGATGGGGGGCCTGGCCGGTGCAGACTACCGCGGCGTGTTCGTGGACATCCCGGCGGGCACGAACGGCGACGACTCGACCCGCCTGAACTGAACCCGCGCCAGCCAGCGCACCGGGCGCACGGCCCGCCCCCGGGGGCGCCGCCTCTACCCTTTCAGCGCGCCGCCCACCATACCCCGGATGAAGTTGCGCTGGAAGACGATGAAGACGATCACGATCGGCACGGACACGATGGTCGCGCCGGCGGCCAGCAGGGTCACGTCGGCCGAGTGCTGGCCGACGAAGAAGCCAAGACCGACGGGCAGCGTCCGCACCGAGGTGTCGGAGACAAGCACCAGGGCTAGCAGGAACTCGTTCCAGGTCCAGGTGAAGAACAGCACGCCGAGGGTGAGCAGGGCCGGGCCGGCGAGCGGCAGCATGACCCGGACCAGTGCCTGGAGCGGGTTCGCCCCGTCGACCGCGGCTGCGTCGAGCAGCTCGGGCTCGGCGGTCAGGAAGAAGGCCCGCATCCAGAACGTGCCGAAGGCGACCGACATCCCGATCTGGGGCAGGATCAGGGCCCAGTAGCTGTTCAGCAGGCCAAGCGCCTTCATGTAGTAGTAGAGCGGGATGATGACCCCTTCGAAGGGGACCATCAGGCCGAGCAGCAGGACGAAGAAGATCAGCGTCGAGCCGCGGAAGCGCCAGCGGGCGAAGCCGAAGCCGGCCAGGGTGGACAGCACCAGCGAGACGAGGACGACCGGTACGACGACGATCACCGAGTTGGCGAAGAAGGTGCCGAAGTGGCCGGTGTTCCAGGCCGTCACGAAGTTCTCCGGGTGCCACGTCTCTGGCAGGGCGAAGAACCCCATGAGCAGCTCGGCGTCGGTCTTGAAGCCGGTGATCCAGATGGTGACCACGGGGTAGAGCGAGACGAAGGCCATCAGGAGCAGCACGCCGTAGCCGGCCGCGACCCGCCAGTACGGCGTCACCGGGGCGTCTGCTCCGAACCGGACCCCGGCGGTCGACACGGGCCCGCGCCGGCGGCGCGCCACACCCGGGCCGCCCCGCGGCTCCGGGGTGGACGTTCCCTCCTCCACCCGCGGCGGCGGGGTCACGCCGCCGCCCCCTCGCGCTCGCGCCAGCGGACGACGAAGACCGAGATGACCAGGATGATCGCAGTCAGGATCACCGCCATCGCCGCGGCGTAGCCGAGCGCGTTGTACTGGAAGGCGTTCTTGTAGACGATGAACGAGAGAACGCTCGTCTGGTTCGCCGGGCCGCCCTTGGTCAGGACGAAGATCAGGTCGAACACCCGGAAGCTGGCGATCAGGGTGAACACGAGGGCGACCGTGATCTCATTGCGAAGGCCGGGCAGGGTCACGTTGCGGAACTGCTGCCAAGAGGAGGCGCCGTCGAGCCGCGCGGCTTCGTAGAGCTGCTCGTCGATCTTCTGGACCCCGGCCACCATGAGGATGGTGACGAAGCCGTACTGGACCCAGGTCCCGATCACCCCGACGGCCGGCAGGGCCGTGTCGAAGTCCCCGAGCCAAGGCCGGGCGAGGTCGCTCAGGCCGATCGCCTCCAGGAACTGGTTGAGCGGCCCGAAAACCGGCGAGTAGATCCAGCCCCAGGCCACGCCGACCACGACGAGGCTGAGGACGTAGGGCAGGAATGCGGCCGTGCGAAAGAACCAGGCCCCGGGCAGCCCGGACCGAGCGATCAGCGAGGTGATCACGAGGCCAATCGCGATCGGCAGGAGACAGAACCAGAAGGTGAGGGCGAGGTTGTTGCCCAGGCTCTGGAGGAAGACCGGGTCGGTCACGGCCCGGACGTAGTTGTCGATGCCGATGAAGACGGGCGCGGTGAGCCCGTCCCACTGGGTGAAGCTGTAGCGAACGGTGTCGAGGACCGGCAGGAAGACGAAGGCCAGGTAGACGGCGAAGGCTGGGGCGATGAAGGCGTAGGGCCACCACGCCCGCTCGCCCGGCCGTCGCACGATGCTGTCCTTGGCCCGGTTCTTGCCTGCCGGTCCGGGACTGCTCCCGCTCCCCTACTTCAGGGTCGCCAGAAAGGCCTGGTACTCCTTGTCGATGTTGGCCACAAACTGCTCAGGGGTGACCTTCTTGGCATACAGCAGAGCCAGGTTGTCCAGGAAGGTGTCAAAGCCCGTCGGGAACGCCCAATCGATATAGTGGCCGACCTCGTTCTTGCTGCTGGCGTCGGCGAAGGCGGCCGCCATCTCGTTGAACAGTGCGCTCGTGCCGGTCGCACCCTCCGCGGCATGACCCGGCAGGACGCCGAGGCCGGCCACCAGCGCCATGGCGTGGTCGCTGGTGATCCAGTCGAGGTAGGCGGCGGCGCAGTCGGGGTTGGCGCTCGTCTTGCGGATCGACCAGGGCAGGCCGACGCCGCCGATGGACAGGGCCGAGCCGCCCGCCGCCTGCGGCGGGGTCCGGATGAAACCGAAGTTCTCGCCGGCGGCCCCGGTCAGGGTCGGCCCGTACCAGGAACCCTGCCAGAAGTAGGCGCCCTCGCCGGCGGCGAACAGCTTCGCCGCGTCGTCGCCCTTGATGCCCTCGTAGCCCTTGGTGAAGTAGCCCTTGTCGACGAAGTCCACCAGGGTCTTCGCCGCCTGGATCGTCTCTGGCGTGTTGAAGGAGATGTTGTTGCGGCCGTAGATGAAGTCGTCCAGCCACTGGGGCGTGACCAGCGTCTCGAGGATCGAGGCGTACATCTGGATGCCGGCGTCGTCGAGCGCCCCGAAGGTGATCGGCACGTCGCCGCCGGCCTTGACCGTGTCGAGCTGCTGCACCAGATCGGCGAACGTCGCGGGAGGCTCCGTCAGGCCGTACTTGGTGGCCAGGTTCTTGTCGTAGAACAGGCCCACGATCTCCCCGGTGACCGAGACGCCGTAGAGGGTGCCGGTGCCAAAGGTCTTGCCGTCGTCGCTGAAGCTGTTGCGGGCCCTCGGTCCAGCCGTACTTCGCGGCGTAGTCGGTGAGCGGCAGGAGCAGGCCGGCCCCGACGGCCGCGCCCATGTCCGGCCGGCCCTGGTTGACCTGGGCGACGTCAGGGCCGTTCGGGTCGGCCAGGGCGAGCTTCACCGTCTTCTTGAGGTCTTCGAAGCTCTGCTGCTGGCGGTTGATGGTGACCCCCGGGTTGGCCGCGGTGAACTCGCCGTTGAGCTGCTCGATGGCATCGCCGATGCCCTCGCGGACCTCCTGGTCCCAGACCTTGAGCGTGATCGGGGTCGTGGCCGCGGACGCGCAGGCCTCGTAGGAGCCGGCAGGGGCTTCCGTCGGGGCGGTCGTCGGGGCCTCCGTCGCCGGGGCGGTCGTGGGGGCGGTCGTCGGGGCCTCCGTCGCCGGGGCCGGGGTCGGGCTGGCCGCGGTCGTGCAGGCGGCGGCCAGCAGGCCCGCCGTCAGCAGCAGGGCGCCTGCCCGCAGGATCGGGACCCGGGTTCCCTCGTGTCTCATCGGTGCACTCCTCCTAGCTGATCGGACCGACACGCTCATCAGATCGTCGGTCGCGCCCGCTGGGGCATCGGGCCCTGCGCTGCCTGGCCCAGGAACGGCTCCAGGAAAGCGTAGCGTGCCGCCGCTCGTGGGTTAAGCCGAAGCCACTCGGCGATCTCCGCCCAGCAGGGCGCGGCCAGCGAGCCGCCGTGGTGGCGCACGGACAGCCCGGCACACAGGTTGCCGAAGCGCATGGCCTCGGGGACAGGCCAGCCGGCCAGGGTGCCGAAGATGAAGGCCGCATCGAAGACGTCGCCGGCGCCCGTCGGGTCGATCGCTTCCACCGTGATCGCCGGCTCGCAGACGAGGCTGGTCGAACCTGCCCGGCAGGCGATCGCGCCGCTTGCCCCGCACTTGACCACCGCCAGGGGAACGCGCGCAGCCAGCGCCATGGCGGCAGCCTCCGGAGACGAGGCCCGCGTGTAGGCCATGGCCTCGTCGCAGTTGGGCAGGAAGACATCGGCGTGGGCCAGCCCGGCGAGATCCTCGACCGCCCAGCGCTCCGACTGGTCCCAGCCCACGTCGGCGAAGACCATCGCTCCCTGCGCTCGGGCCCGCGCAAGCCATGCCGGCGACTCCGGGCCGAGCCAGGCAAGGAGCGAGCGTGCCAACGGGGCACCTGGCTCGAGGAAGCTCACCACCGGCTGGGGCTCCGGTCGCTCGTAGGTGACCATGCTCCGGTCGGCGCCGTAGACGAGCGAGACCGTGATCGGGGTGACCCAGCCGGCGAAGCGACGAGAGCCCGACAGGTCGACGCCCTCGGCCTCCAGCGTTCGCCACAGGTAGCCGGCATGGAGGTCCGCGCCGAATGCCGCATCGAGCCGGACCGACAGGCCGAGCCGGCGAAGGGCGACGGCGATGTTGGCGCTCCCGCCCGGCGAGATGCCCAGCTCCGTCGTCTTGACCTCCCGCCCGGGAACAGGCGGCCCGGCCAGACCGGTGAAGACCACGTCCAGGAAGACGGTCCCGGCCAGCTGCACGTCGACGCGGGCGGGGCCGCTCACGGCTGCCAGTCCCGGAGCTCGGGCTGCTGCGCGGCGTAGGCCTCGAAGATGCGCCGGGCGACGTTGACCGACGGCACGAGCGGGTGCAGGGCGATCGCCTTCACTGCCAGCCGTCTCGATCGTGCCAGGGCTGCCTGGATGGCGATGCGCTCCACCTCCTTGACCGCCTCCACCAGGGCACGGGCGTGGCCGGGGACATCGCCGACCGGCAGCGGGTCCGCCCCGGCCCGCGAAACGGCGCAGGGCACCTCCACGACCGCCGCGCCATCGAGGAACGGCATCGCGCCCCGGTTGGCCGTGTTCACGGTCAGCACCCGCTGGCGGTCATGGACGATCGCATCGACCAGGGCAAGCGCCTCACCCTCGTAGCCACCGAGCTCGTCTGCTTCGTGGTCGACCCCGGTCAGCCCGGCGGCCGCCCGCGCCTCGGCGAAGTAGCGTTCTTCTCGCTCCTCGCGGGCGGCTCGCCACCCCCGGAGCGCCTCCTCGGGCGTTCGCACCACCGACGCGTAGAAGGCCGCCTGCTGGCGGCGCAGGAACTCCGCCCGCGGCTCGACGCCGGCCCGAAGGGCAGCGACCGTGTCGGCGGCGAAGTAGTAGAAGCAGAGGTACTCGTTGGGGATCATCCCGAGGGCGCGGAGCCAGTCGCCGCCGAAGAGCCGGCCCTCCTCGAACGAGGCCAGCCGCTCGTCGTCGGCGAGCAGGCCCGGCAGCAGGTCGCGCCCGCCGTCGCGGACGGCCTGCAGCCAGCCGAGGTGATTGAGCCCGAAGTAGTCAAAGTGGATGGCGTCCGGCGAGCGGCCGAGGGCAGTCGCGACACGCCGGAACAGCCCCGTCGCCGAATCGCAGATCCCGATCGCGCGCCCGCCGAGGACCGGCTGGATCGCCTCGGTGACGAGGCCGGCCGGGTTGGTGAAGTTGACGAACCAGGACCCCGGGGCTCGACGGGCCACCCGCTCGGCGATCTCGACCATGACCGGCACCGTGCGCAGGGCGAAGCAGATGCCGCCGGGCCCCGTCGTCTCCTGGCCCACGACCCCTTCTGCCAGCGGGACCAGCTCGTCGATCACGCGGCCTTCGAGGCCCCCGACCCGGATGGCGCAGAAGACGAAGGCAGCGCCGTCAAGGGCTTCGTCGAGGTCCTCCGAGGCGACACGCGCCAGCCGGCGCCCGCGCTCGCGCTCCAGCCCCTCCAGCACCGGGGCGATGCGCTCGAGACGCCCCGCGTCGATGTCGTAGAGGGACACGGCGTCGATCCCCAGCCCCTCGGAGCGCGCCAGCAGGGCGTCGTAGACCATCGGCACCCGGAACCCGCCCCCGCCGAGCAGCGCGATCTTCATCGCCTCGCCACGCTCACCATCAGCGACTGAACAGGATCTCGATCACGTCGCCGTCGCGGACCTGGTAGGTGCGGCCCTCGGAGCGGAGCTTGCCGTGGCGCCGGACCTCCGCCATGGACCCGAGGGCAACGAGGTCCTCGTAGGCCACCGTCTCGGCCCGGATGAAGCCGCGGGCGAGGTCGGTGTGGATGGCACCGGCGGCGTCGACTGCGGTCGAGCCGGCCGGGATCGGCCAGGCCCGGACCTCCTCCGGCCCGCCGGTCAGGAAGGAGATGAGGCCGAGCAGCTGGTACGAGAGCCGGATCACCCGGTCGAGGCTGCTCCCGTGGATGCCGAGCTCCTCGGCGAACACCGCCGCCTCGTCCGGCTCGAGCTGGCCGAGCTCCATCTCGATCCGGGCCGAGAGCGAGTCGACCAGCGTGTGCCGGTTGTCGTACCGACCGCCGATCTCGGCCACCAGCGCCGGGGCGGCGCCGATGTCCGCTTCGCCGACGTTGAGCACCAGCAGGACGGGCTTCTGGGTGAGGAAGCGGAAGCCGCGCAGCGCCTTCTCCTCGTCCGGCGACAGGTCCGCGTCGCGGAGCGGCCGACCGCCCGCAAGCGCGGCCTGGAGGCGATCCAGCAGGGCTTCTTCGCGCTCGTTCGCCTCCCGCTCGGCCGGCGTGCCGTGGCGGCCGGCGGTCCGCAGCCGCGTGAGCCGGCGCTCGGCCACGGCCAGGTCGGCCAGGGTCAGCTCGAGGTCGAGCTGCTCGATGTCGCGCCACGGGTCGACCGAGCCGGCCGGGTGGGGGTGGGCCGTGTCGTCCCAGGCCCGGACCACGTGCAGCAGCGCATCGGCGTCGCGCAGGCGGCCCAGGTGCTCGGCGGGCAGCTCCTCGGTGCCGACCCGACCCTCCGACGACGGCGGGACGGCGGGCAGGTCGACGTAGGTCACGTCGGCCTGGACGATCTTCTTCGGCCGGAAGATCTCGGCCAGGCGGTCCAGCCGCTCGTCCGGGACCTTCACCACGCCGACGTGCAGCTCCAGGCCCCCGAAGCCGCCGGTGGAGACGTCGCCCCGGGTGAGCGTGTTGAAGACCGTCGTCTTGCCGGCCCCGGCCAGGCCCACGATCGCGATCTGCACGGCTCAGTACCCTGCCGCCGGGTCGACGACGTTGGTCAGCGGCTCGCCAGCCGTGAACCGCCGCAGGTTGTCGCAGAACAGCTCCACGCTCCGGTCGAGCTCCGCCGCGGACGACCACGCCACGCCGGGCGTGACGATGACGTTGGGGAGCTCCCAGAGCGGCGAGCCGGCCGGCAGCGGCTCGTCGCGGAACGTGTCGAGCACGGCCCCACCGATACGGCCCTCCTCGAGCGTCCGCACCAGCGCCCGCTCGTCGACGAGCCGGCCCCTGGCCACGTTGATCAGCCAGGCTGCCGGCTTCATCTGGCGCAGCGCGTCGGCGTCGATCAGCCCCTCGGTATCCGGGGTCAGCGGCGCTGCGAGCACGACGAAGTCGGCGGCCGCAAGGAGGTCGGCGAGGCGCTCCGCCGGCAGCACCGTGATCCCCTCCGGGATGGGCCCGCCCGGGCCGGAGCCCGGGCTTCGGCGGGTGGCGATCACCCGGCAGCCGAATGTCGCGGCCAGCTCGGCGACGGCCCGGCCGATGCTCCCGAAGCCGACCACCCCGACGGTCAGCTCGCGCATCTCGCGCCCGCCGAGCGGCTGCCAGGTCCGCTCGGCCTGGAGGGACAGCAGCTCGGGCAGCCGCCTGCTGACGGCCAGGATCATCAGCATCACGTACTCGGCGATGGGCCGCGAGAAGACGCCCCGGGCGTTCGTCACCTCGATGCCACGCGACCGAACGGCCGGCGTGAGGACGTGCTCCACGCCCGCCGCGACCGAGTGGATCCAGCGCAGCCGGGGCGACCGGGCGAGCATCCAGTCGAGCGCCCACGGCGCGATCCGGCCGCAGAGCACGACCTCGACCTGGTCGAGCGGCTGCTCTGCGTTCCCGTCGGCAGTCACGGCGATCAGGGCCGCGCCGGGGGCCGCCGTCCGGATCGCCTTGAGATGCTCGAGCCGGTAGCGCGCGCCGAGGATCGGGGTCATGGCGATCGCCGCCGGGACCCCGGCGACGTCCCGGCCACCCGGTCCGCTCACGGCGTGCTCCCGCCGACGACACCGGCCACGCGCCGGAGCCAGCGTTCCGGCTCGTCGATCTCGTCCTCGCGCGGCAGGCTGTCGGGGCCGTCCCACAGGCGCCGCAGCGCCGCCGGTCCGCCCGCCGCCTCGACCCCGGCCACGAACCGCGCACCCCGGGCGTACTGCTCGAGCTTGAGATCCAGCCCGGTGAGCCGCATGAGGGCACGGTCGGCGGGCCCGCGGCGGGCCCGGCGGGCATGGAAACGAGCGCTGATCGTCGCCGCCCCGGGCAGCAGCTCGCGGCCGACCGCGTCCATGACGTGGTCAGCGTAGCCCTCCAGCAGGCTCATGACCGCCTGCGTCTCGCGGAACATGGCCCGCTCGGCAGGGCCCATCAGCCGCTCCAGCCAGTGGCCCTGGCCTGCGCCGCGAACGACGCGGCCGAGCCCGCGGGCTGCCTCGCGAGGCCGCGACACGGTCGCCGAGGCGAACACGTCCAGCTGGCGCTCCAGGCGGGCGGCGAGCCACGGCCGGAGCCAGGGGTGGGCCTCGAACTCGAAGGCATGGGTCGCCTCGTGGAGCGCGACCCAGGTCCTGAAGTCGGCCAGCGGGACGCGCATGGCCGCCGCAGCCTGGCGGACGTTCTCCTCGACGAACAGGAGCTGCCCCGGCGTCGACTCGGCCGCCAGCAGGGCGAGGTCGTACTGGCCCAGCACGCGCCGCCCCAGGTAGCCGAGCAGGAGCCCAAGCTGGCCGGTCGTCAGCCAGCGCTCGGCGAGGATCAGGCTCGCCTTGGCCAACCCTGCGCCGGGCGGAAGGAGCTGGCGGAGCATGTCCTGCTCGACCCGTCCGAAGAGCGTCTCGAAGGTGGCCAGGTTGGCCGACACCCAGGCTGCCCGATCGACCACCACGGCCCGGCTCACGATCCCGGGCAGGGGCACGCCGAGATGGGCCTCGAGGGCCGGCCCCACGCGTGCCATCGCCTGCGCGTAGGCGGGCTCGGCGGCGGCCAGCTCCGCCGGCGCGAGTCTCCCCGGGGCGGACCGGAGGCGGGCGGCCGCCAGGCGCTCGACGGCGGCCCAGTCGACCAGGCCGCCTCGGGCGGCCTGCTCGGCACGCCGCCCGAGGACCGTTGCCGCTGCCCCCACCGCAGCCCCCAGGAGGAGACCCATCTGCCAGCCCGACATCACGTCCCGCCCAGGCTGGCGGCCGGCCCGACGCCGGGGGTCGCCCCCGCTGCGCATGGCCCCGCCGCCCGAGGCACCCCCGCCGTGCGTGGCTCCTCCGCCCCGCGATGCCCCGCCGCCCGGTGTTCCTGCACCGGTCCCACCCGCGGGCGCCCGGCGACTCACGGTCGCCCGGCTCCGAGCTCGACCGCCTCGACCACCGGGAAGTCGTCGCCGAACAGGCGGGCGGCGAGGGCCGCGAACGCCGCCCGGTCGCCGGTCGTGAAGACGCGGTGGAGGAGCTCCGTGCCCGGGCCGGCAGGCGCCTCCAGGCCGTTGACCGCAAGCAGCTCGGCCAGGGCCGAGGCCGTGGCCGTGGCCGAGTCGACGACCGCGACCGCCGGGCCGGCAGCCGCTGCGATCACCGGCCGCAGCAGCGGGTAGTGGGTGCAGCCGAGCAGCAAGGTGTCAACCTGGGTCGACGGCGGCAGCGGGAAGATGAACTCGCCGTCGGCTCCCCGCCGGCCGAGGAGTGGTGCCAGCGCGTCGGCCACCGCCGCCTCCGCGTCGGGCCCGCTGAGGTGCCCCGCCTCGACCAGCGGGACGAGCGTGGGGGTTGCGTGCTCGTACACCTCGACGGCCGGGTTCTCCTCCTTGACCGCGTCGAAGTAGGCGTGGCTGCGGATCGTGGCCGGCGTGCCGATGACGCCGACACGTCGGGTCCGGGTGGCGAGCGCGGCGGCCGATGCCCCGGGCCGGATCACGCCGAGGACCGGGAGGTCGTAGCGGCGGCGCAGCTCCGGCAGGGCGACGGCGGTCGAGGTGTTGCAGGCGACGACGAGCGCCTTGACATTCTCGACGACGAGCCGGTCCAGGCACTCGGCGGAGAAGCGACGCACCTCGTCGTCCGACCGCGTCCCGTAGGGTGCCCGGGCGTTGTCGCCGAGGTAGACGGTCGCCTCGCCGGGCGTCCGGCGGAGGATCTCGCGGAGGACGGTGAGGCCGCCCACGCCGGAGTCGAAGACGCCGATCGGCCGCGGGTCGGCCATCTGGCTCAGCGCCGGCTCCCGGCCGCGACCGGGCGGCCCCCGCCGACGAGCGCGCTGGCGATTCGCACGACGTCCTGGCTGATCTGTGCTCCCGGGTTGGCCAGGACGAAGGGAATGCCCTCGTTGTTGCACTGGACCACGAGCCGCCCGTCGGACACCACGCTGTGCTCGGGCGCCCGGCCGAGGACCCGCACGAGATCGTCGGGCGAGATGCCACCGGACGAGTCCACCCGGTTCACGACGTACTGGACCTTGCCCGGCGGGTAGCCGATCGCCCTGAACGCCTCGGCCACGGCGAGCGTGTTCCGGATCGTCGTGGAGTCGTAGGTGACGACCTGGAGGATGACGTCGGCCGCGTCGAACAGGGCGAGCGACACGTCGCCGATGGTGGCCGCCATGTCCACCACGACCGTGCCGTAGACGCGGCGGAGCATGGACAGCACCTTCTCCATGTCGCGCGGCGTCACCATCTCGGCGTACTCGACCCGCGGCGGGGCGAGGAGAATGTCGATCCCGCTCGGGTCGCGCCAGAGGACGTCCTGCAGGTCGGCCTCCCCGATCCGGTCGGTCGGCAGGTCCAGGATGGAGGGGGCGTCCACCGGCACCTTGAGCAGCGAGCGGAGATCGCCGTACTGCAGGCTGCCGTCGACGAGGGCCGTGCTGGTGCCGAGCTGGCCCATCGCCACCGCGAGGTTGAAGGCCAGGGTCGTCTTGCCCACCCCGCCCTTCGGTGCGAACACGACGTGGAGGGCCGACCGCCGGCTCTGGTTGGCGGCCAGCGACGCGTTGTGGACGGAGACGACGACGTTGACGAGCTCGAAGCCGGAGAACGGCATGCCAAGCACGGCCGCGATGCCGAGCTCTGGATCGCGCTCGACCGGGTTCTGGGGCACGGTCAGGACGATGACCGGGATTCCCAGGCCGCCCTGGTGAATCTGCTCGACGAGGCGCAAGCCCTTCACCCGGCCCTGGAGGAGCGCGTCGACGATGACGACGTCCGGCCGCAGCTGCTGGATCTGGCCGAGCGCCTTGGCCCCGTCGGTCACGACGTCCACGAGCTGGAGCCGGGCCTGCGCGGCAAGCAGCCCGCGCACGTATTGGGCGACCTGCGGGACGTCCTCGACGAGGATCAGTCGAAGGGGCTGCGTGTCGGTCATCGCGGACCGACGATACCACGCTCAGCGGGCCCGGCCGGCCGTCCGTCTGCCCCGCTTCGCCGGCCGGCGGGCGAGCACGATGGCCCGCTCGTCGTGGGGTCCGAGCGGCTCGAGATCGTAGCCCCCGGCCACCAGCTCGACCCGGAGGCCGGCGGCCGTGGCCATGGCCCGGAGCTCGTCCGGGCCGATCAGGCGCACGACGTCGCGCCTGATCCAGCGCACGGGTGGCTCGCCCGGGTCGCCCTCGTCGTAGAACGTCGTCAGGGTGACGGTGCCCGTCGCGGCGTCGTGGTGGGCCGCTGCCGTCTTGGCCACCCAGCGGCCCGTCTCCGGGTCGGTCCGCACGTACTCGAGGTGGAGGCGGCCGTCGTAACGCGCCAGGTCGCCGGCGTCGGGCAGCCAGGCGTCGACTGCGGCAAGGCCGCCCGGGGCAAGGCTCGCGGCCAGCGTCTCCCAGCACGCCGCCTGGGCCGACCGGGTGGCCAGCAGCAGGACCGAGTTCAGCGGGACGAACGCGAGCCGGTAGGTGCCGGCGTCCGGCAGGCGGAGCCCGCGGATGTCGGCCTCGACCAGGTGAACGCGCGCGGCCACGCTCGGCCCCGCGGCCTCGGCCCGCCGCCGCGCCCGTGACAGGGCGGCCGGATCCCAGTCGACGGCGGTGACCTGGTGGCCGGCCTCGGCCAGGAGTACGGCCAGGCGGCCGCTTCCGGCCATCAGCTCGAGGATCGGCCCGCCCTCGCGGGCGGCCACGGCCAGCCAGAGGTCGAGGTCGCCGGGGTCCTCGGCCAGGTCCAGGTCGTAGAGGCGGGCGAGCGCCTCGGCGGCGCTCTCACGATCGCGGCTGGTGCTCATGCGCTGATCGTACGCGGTATCGCGTCCGGGATCCCCTGCACCCGGGCCGTCGTTCGGCGGGGGCGGCGGCCCGCACGAGGCGGCCGCTCGGCCCACCGTCCGTCTCGAACCCGCCGGCCGCGTGGTTCTCCCGGACAGGCCCGGTGAGCTTGCGAGACGGCGGCTCCCGCCGCGAAGCAGAGCCGGTGAGGCGCGGGCACGCTCCGTCGGGAGTGCCAGTTCGCTCTCGAGAGGCTGCCTTCCGCCCGGTGCTCGCCCCGGCATGCTCCATGGGCTTGCGCGGGGGAGATCCGGGGCGCACCGGCCGCTGGCAGGCCTGGTGGGCTTACACGGGAGAAACCGCGTCCGCGGACCGGCGGCAGTGGCCGGCGGCGTCCGGCCCCGGGCCCGCCGCCGTCGCGGCCATCACCGCTGCCG
>JAGDMV010000037.1 GCA_017860675.1 Chloroflexota bacterium | reverse complement strand
ATACGCTGATCATCGTCATCTCGGTCATGGCCCTCCTGCTCGGCGCGGTCGGCGGCCTGGGCCTCACCGGGACGATGACGATGAACGTCGTGGAACGCTCACGCGAGATCGGGATCATCCGCGCGATCGGGGCGACGAACGGCGCCGTCCGCCGCGTGTTCGTCGGCGAGGGGGTGGTGATCGGCCTCATCGCCTGGGCGGTCGGTGCCGTCCTCGCGATCCCGCTGAGCAAGCTGCTGTCGGACATGCTGGGCGACGCCTTCGTCCAGCGCCCGCTCTCGTTCTCGCCATCCGTCGCGGGCCTCGGCCTGTGGCTGGCCATCGTCATCGTCCTCTCGGTCCTCGGCAGCCTCGCGCCCGCCTGGCGGGCGTCGCGGATCGCGGTCCGGGAGGTGCTCGGGTATGAGTGAGGAGGCATCGATGGAGGCCTGCCGGGCGGGATGGGGGCATCGGCCTCGCCCACGCCGCTGCCGCCCGTGCCGGCGTCGGACCGGGTCGTTGCCGAGGCCAGGGTCATTCCCGCCAGCCGGGCGTCGGTCACCGCGGCCGTGCCGGGTACCGTCAGCGCCGTCGCTGTCGCCGAGGGGCAGCGCGTCGCAACCGGGACCACGCTGGTGCAGCTCGATGCCACCTCCGCCCGGGCCGACGTGGCTGCAGCCCAGGCTGCGCTCGACGCGGCCAAGGCTCGATCAACTCAGGCGGTCGCGGCGGTTTCCCAGGCCAACGCCGAGATCAGCCGTGCCACCGCCGCCCATAAGGCCGCCCGCGCCATCCGCGACCAGCTGCCGGACAACGCCTCCGCCGCCCGCGAGCGCGCCGCCGATGCCGACGTCCAGGCCGCACAGGCCGGCATCCGTGCCGCTCGTGCAGCAAAGGACGTGGCTGCGGCCGCAGCCAGCGCCGCCCAGGCGGACGAGGCCCGGGCCGGGGCAGCCCTGGACGCGGCGAGGGCTGCCGAGGCCCGTCTCACGATTCGAGCGCCGATGGCGGGCACCGTGGCAGACGTCACGGTCGAGGTGGGCGATGCCGTCACCGCCGGGCCGCCCCTCGTCCAGATCGCGGGCGATGGAGGCTGGGTCTTCGAGACGACCGACCTGACCCAGGACGAGGTCGCCGCGATCGCGGCCGGGAACCCGGCGACGGTGACGGTCGACGGGTTTGCCGGGACGCCCTTCGAAGGCCGCGTTGCCAGGATCGATGCCATCGGCGAGGACCGCCAGGGTGACATCGTCTTCACCGTCGTGCTCGAGCCGACCGGGGAGCTCCCCGAGGGGCTTCGCTGGAACATGGTGGCGTCCGTCCAGATCGCGACGAAGCCATGAGCCAGGAACCGGGCGCTGTCGCATGTCGCCAAGCCAGCTCCGCGCGGCCGGCGGTGGCGCGCATGTCCGGTGCAGCGGCGCTCATGGCGGGCCTGGTCGTCCTGGCGGCCGCGGGGTGCGCGCCATCCGCGCCGTCGAGCGGCCCATCGCGCGGGCCATCGGCTTCGCCCGTGCCGACCTCCAGCCCGTCGCCGACCGCGCAGCCGGCAACGCCTGCCGCCTCGCCGACCGTCGTACCGAGCGGCCCTGCCGGCACCGTGATGGTCGAGATCCCGGAGGGCGGCATCTGGCTCCCCGTGCCGGCCGGCTGGGTCCAGATACCGGCTGCCGACCTGGCCGACCCGGCCCGTCGGGAGGAGATCGCCGAGCAGTATCCAGGCTCGGGCACCCTGCTGGCCCAGACTGATCGGCTCAACGGCCAGGCGTCACCCGCGTTCCTCGCCGTCGACCCGCTGGCCTCCAGCCGCGGTGAGCCACTGGCGGCCAACCTCAGCGTGATGGCGACCCAGCCGTCGGTGGGCGGGCCGCTGCTCGACTTCGCAGTCGGCTTCATCGCCGACGGGATGGCCGAGACCCTCGAGGCAACGGCGCCACCCGTTCGCGAGCGGGTGCCGACCCAGGTTGGCGATGCCGTCCGGATCCGGATGGAGGTCCCGCCCCGCGGCGGCCACGAGATCGTGGCGGAGGCCTGGGTCATCGGCGCTCCGCGGGCAACGCTGCTGATCACGCTGCTCGGGCCGCGCACGGCCATGAACGGCCTCGATCCCGACGCCTTCGCCGCGCAGCTGCTCCGCAGCACGGGCAGCACCCCGTAACCGGATCGTCAGGAGCGGTGCCAGCGCACACCGGTTCGTGCGCGGGTGCCTCGCAGACCGTGATTCGTGTGGCAGCATCGGACGGTGAGAGGGCAGAGCCCGGGTGGTGGGCCCCGGGTCGTGCCCAGGCGGAGGGATCATGAGGGCGCTGATGCCCAACGGCGCCGGCCGGGTCGCCGGTCGCGCGCGCCTTTGGCTCGGTCGCCGCCGGCCGGGCCCGGCGCCGCTGCGCCGCCGCAGCACGGTCCCCGAGCCGCTCGTCGGGCTGGCGCCGGGAAGTCTCGCGGCCGATCGTGAGCGGATCGGGGTGAAGGCCGCCTGGCTCGCGTGGCTCGCCAGCCGCGGCATGTCGGTGCCGGTCGCCGTCGCGGTCCCTGCCGATGTCGCGGAGCGTCTCGCGGCCGGCGACGCCGCCGCGGGCAGGCTTGTGGACCGCGCGCTGCGCCGCTGGCTCGACCCGGACCGGACATACGCGGTCCGGGCCTCGGCCGACGGCTCTGACGACGACCTCCGCTCGTTCGCGGGACAGCTCGACACGCGCCTGGAGGTGCCGGCGGCTGCCGTAGCCGAGGCAGTCCGGGCCGTCGCCCACCCGGACCCCGAGCGTCTCGCCGCCTACGCTGCCCGCTCCAGCATCCCCGTGCCCGCTCGGATGGCGGTCATCGTCCAGGAGATGGTCGCGGTCCAGTGTTCCGGCGTTGCCTTCAGCCGGAACCCGCTCACCGGGCTCGACGAGGTGGTTGTCGAGGCGTTCCCGCACCGCGACGACGGCCAGGCCGGCGCCGACTTGCGGCCCGATCGCTGGGTCCGGCGCTGGGGCGCCTTCAGCGAGGCGCCGGCCAGTCCGCGGGTCTCCGCCCGTGTCGTCGAGGAGGTCGCCCGCGAGACGGCGCGGCTAGCCCGGACCCACGGGCAACCCCTCGACCTCGAGTGGGCCCACGACGGGCGCACGACCTGGTGGCTCCAGGCGCGGCCGATGACCGGCCTCGACGGCCTCCGCGTCTACTCCAACCGCATCGCCCGCGACATGCTCCCCGGCATCATCAAGCCGCTCGTCTGGTCGGTGAACGTGCCGATCGTGAACTCCGCCTGGGTGAGCCTGCTCGAGGAGCTGGTGGGTCCGCTCGACGTCCGACCCGAGGACCTGGCCCGCTCGTTCGGCTACCACGCGTACTTCGACATGACCACGCTCGGCTCGGTCTTCGAAGCCCTCGGGATGCCCCGCGACAGCATCGAGCTGCTTCTCGGCCTGCCGAAGGGACCGGAGGCGCCCCGCTTCCGGGCGACCGGCTCCTCGCTCCGCCACCTGCCTCGGGTCATGGGCGTCGTCCACCGGACCCTGCGGCGCGGGCGCTGGGTCCGGGCCGAGGTCCAGGTCCTGAGGCGGCGCCACGAGGAGCTCGCTGCGGTCGACCCGGCCGATCTCGATGAGGCGGCCCTCTTCACGCGGATCGATGCCGTCACCGCCCTCGCGCGCCGCGCCGCCTATGCCAACATCATCGTTCCGCTCGTCCAGCTCATGTACGAACGAGCGCTGCGGCTGGAGCTTCGCGCCGCGGGCGTTGATCCGGCCGTGGTCGACCCGGCCCTGGCCCGACCCGATCGAGCGAGGTGGCAGCCGAACACGGCCCTCGACTCGCTGCGCGACCTGGTTGCAGCACTGCCGGAGGAGACCCGGCTCGACCTTGCTGCCCGGCGCTGGGTGGCCCTGAGCGAGCGGGACGACCTGGGGCCGCTCCGGAGCGCCCTTGATACGTTCATCGCCCGCTTCGGGCACCTGTCCGAGACAAGCAACGACTTCTCGAGGCCGTCCTGGGGCGAGGACCCCGACGCAGTCGTGGATCTCGTCCTGCTGCACCCGGCCCGGACATCAGCCATGGAGCGCATGGACATCGACGCGCTGGCGGGCCGTGTGCCACGTCTCCGCCGGCCGGCCGTCCGCCTCTTCTGGCGCCGGAGCGGCGCCTTCCGCGTATACCGGGACGCGGTGGGCGATACCTGGGCACGCAGCTACAGCCTCTTCCGCGGGACGTTCCTCGCCCTTGGGGAGCGCCTCGTCCGACGCGGGATCCTCGACCACCCGGACGATGTCTTCTTTCTCGCCCTCGGGGAGATCCGGGCCGTCGCGGCCGGCCAGATCATCGCGGACGACCGGCCCGCGAACCTGCCCGGCGGGGATGCCCGGGCGCTGGTGGCTCGCCGCCGCAGCGAGGTGGCCCAGGCCGCCGACCTCGTCGTCCCCGAGGTCGTCTACGGCGATGCCTTCGTCCCCATTCGCCGTGGCCAGCAGTCGCGCCTGACGCTGGAGGGAATCCCCACCTCGCGCGGGGTTGTCCGCGGGCCAGCCCGGGTGGTGCTGGGCACGGCCGACTTCGGGCGCGTCGTCCCCGGCGACGTGATCGTCATCCCCTACTCGGACGTGGCCTGGATGCCCCTCTTCGCCCGGGCGGCGGGGGTGGTTGCCGAGTCCGGCGGGATCCTGTCCCATTCCTCGATCGTCGCCCGCGAGTACGGCATCCCGTGCATCGTCTCCGTCTGGCGTGCGTGCAGCGAGATCCCCGACGGGGCCACCGTGGTGGTGGACGGCACGGCCGGCGCGATCGTGGTCGAAGCGGACCGCGCGGACTGAGACGGCGGCGCGGCCGGGGCCACGCCGCAGCCGACATCCCCGCCGGGGGACGACACCCCGAGGACAGCCACCCGGGCCGCGCCGCGAGCCCACCTCGCGCGCTGCTGGCCCAACTCGGGCTCGATTCCATCCGCGGACCCGTGCGGCACGAAGGAAGGTCGACGGAGGTCAACGGGACCCTGTACACAGACAGACCACAGGATTGAAAGGGACAAGATCACGATGAAGCGGATGCTCCTCGTTCCCCTAGCCGCCATGGCCCTGGTGCTCGCCGCCTGTTCGACGGCCGCCAGCCCGACTCCTACGCCGACCGAGGCGCCAACCCCGGCGCCGACCCCGGCGGCCATGGGTGACATCGTCGATACGGCGACCGAGGCCGGCTCGTTCAAGACGCTCCTGACCGCGGCCACCGCGGCCGGGCTGGTCGAGACCCTCAAGGGCGAGGGTCCCTTCACCGTCTTCGCCCCGACGGACGAGGCCTTCGCGGCCCTGCCCGCCGGCACCCTCGACGGCCTGCTGGCCGACAAGGAACTCCTGAAGAAGGTCCTCCTCTACCACGTCGTCCCGGGGGCGGTGACGTCCGACCAGGTCGTCAACCTGACCGAGGCCACCTCGGTCGAGGGCTCGCCCATCAAGATCGCGGTCGTGGACGGCAAGGTCGTGCTGAACGACAGCGCCAAGGTCGTGACCGCCGACGTGATGGCCAAGAACGGCGTCATCCACGTCATCGACGCGGTCATCCTTCCGCCGACCGAGTAGCCAGCAGCTCCCTCCTCGCCACGAAGGGCGGGCCCCCGCGGGCCCGCCCTTCTGGTTGTCCGCAGGGTTGGCTCGGTGACGCCACCGGCTGTGCGGAGCCGGAGCCCGCGAGAGGCCGGCGACGGCTCCCTAGGAACGCGCCTCTCCGCCGCCCGGGCCCGGGACCTTCCGCTCGACGTGCCCGCCGAAGCCGAGGCGCATCGCCGACAGGACCTTGTTGCCGAACTCCTCCTCGCCCCGGGAGGCGAAGCGCGAGTACAGGGCGGTGGTCAGGACGGGCGTCGGCGTCGACGTCTCGATCGCGGCCATGCTCGTCCAGCGGCCCTCCCCGGAATCGGCGACGACGCCGCCGAACTCCTCGAGATCCGGGCTGGCGACGAGCGCCTGGGCGGTGAGGTCCAGGAGCCACGAGGCGATGACGCTGCCCCGTCGCCACAGCTCGGTGACCGCGGCCAGGTCCAGCTGGTACTGGTAGAGCTCAGGCTCGCGGAGCGGGCTCGTCTCGGCATCCACCGTCCGGGTCGCGAGCCCGACCCCGGCGTGGTGGAGGAGGTTCAGCCCCTCCGCGTAGGCAGCCATGATCCCGTACTCGATGCCGTTGTGGACCATCTTCACGAAGTGGCCGGCACCGGCGGGACCGCAGTGGAGGTAGCCCTGCTCGGCCGATGACGGCTCGCCGGTCCGCCCGATCGTGCGCGGGGCGCGCTCGACCCCCGGGGCCAGCGCGCGGAACACGGGGTCGAGGTGGGCGACCGCATCCCCGGGGCCGCCGATCATGAGGCAGTAGCCGCGGTCCAGGCCCCAGGTTCCGCCGCTCGTCCCGCAGTCGACGTAGCGGATGCCGGCGGCGGCCAGCTCCTGCGCCCGGCGGATGTCGTCGCGGAACCAGGAGTTGCCGCCGTCGACCACGATGTCACCCGCGGCGAGCAGCGGCGCCAGCTGGCCGAGCGTGGCGTCCACCGACGCGGCCGGCACCATCAGCCAGAGGACGCGGGGCGGTGCCAGGCGGGCGACGAGATCAGCGAGCGACGTGGCCCCGCCCGAGATCGCGCCGTCGGCGACGAGCCCCTCCACGGTCGCGGCGGTCCGGGCATAGCCGATCACGGCGTGGCCATCGCGCCGCCAGCGGCGGGCCATGTTTGCCCCCATCCGGCCGAGGCCGACCAGGCCCACTTCCATCGCTCAGCCCCTCCTTCTCCCCGGCTGCCGGCCAGTCTGGCCGGGCCCGGCCGTCGGGATCGCTTCGACAGCATGCGCACGGATTGAACCACGCGGACGCGCCGCCCGGTGGTCGTGCCCCGCCGCCGACCCGCCGGGGGCCGGGTTCTTCCGCGGCTGCCCCGGCTCGCACGGCGACCGGCCTCCGCTGTGACGAACGCCTCTGGGCGGCCGGGGAGCAGCACAACCCGGCGAGCCTCGCCGAGGGCCTCCGGGAAACCACCCTCTACGTCTCGTACGGCAACGGCGACCCCGGGCCGCTCGACCCGCCGGGCGCGGGTCACGACGCCCTCGAGGCGATGCTCGGCCGCCAGAACGAACGCTTCGTCGCCCGCCTCGGCGAGCTCGGCATCCCGGCCACCGTCGACGCCTACGGCCCGGGCTCGCACACCTGGCCATACTGGCAGCGGGCCCTGCACCAGTCGCTGCCGATGCTGCTCGAGGCGCTGGGGGCGAAGGGCCCGTAGAACCGCGCCCCAGGGCGTGGGCGGCGCGGCGGGGCCATCGCGGCGCGTGCCCTCCCCTTGCGCACCCGCCGCACCATCCGCGACCAGCTCGCTGGGACCGGCGACATTGCGCTCGGCCGTGGCCGCCCGCCGGACACGTCATCGTGGGGCGCGGCGCCCATCATCATGTCGGCCCGGCAGGGCCGGCCGCGGGTACGGGTCGTGCCATCCGGCCCGCGACGTCGGTCCGCAGGGGGCTGGCGTGACGGCCCGGGTCGCGGTTCACTCTGACCGGGTCATGCCTGGTCGTTCGGCCACGCCCCGACCCCCAGGACGAGGAGACGACGGTGGCTGCCGACAACCCGACCCCCAGGCGCTCGTTCACCGGCGAGGAAGCCCTCGAGGTCGCGCACCGGCTCGGGATCGATTTCGCCGCCCTCGGCTTCGACCTCGAGCAGTTCCGGATGGGGATGGACGTCGAGCTCGAGCACGGGTTGCGCGACCCGGAGACGAACGTGACCGGGAGCGACCCGCTCACGACCGGCAAGATCGCCCTGGCCCACCTGAAGGAGTTCCCGGACTACTACACCCGCCTGGAGGCCCTCGAGCGCGAGGCCGACGAGTACTGGGCGGGGCGCAGGTAGTCGGGGCGACCGTCGCCGCGGACAGCACCCGGCGCCCTCGCGACCGTGGCCGGCCGGGGGCTCGAATCGCCGGGATGCGCCTGCGCACGCCGCCGAGGATGGCCGCGCCCGGGCCCGTGGCGCATTCCGGGTATGATCGCGACGCCGGCGAGGGGCAACCCGGGACGCCGCCGGGTCACTGTCATTCGACATGGGGGGACGGATGGATCCGTACCGCGACGCCAATCCGGGCAGGAACGTCATCGAGCTGAGCGAGGACGGCGGCCGTCTCGCCGTTCATTCACACACCATCCGCGCGGCGAAGGAGTCCGGGCCCATCCGTCGCCTGTGGCGGCGCTTCCGGGCGCGCCGTCTCGGCTACCACGACGGCCTGACCGAGCTCGACTGCCGGCTGCCCAACGGCGAGATGGGGAAGGTGGAGGCCGTGCTCGAGGACGGCGAGTGGGTCCTCGTCTGCCGCGTGCCGTAGCGCCGCGCACGCCCCGCGGCTGATGCAGAGCAGACGGCGCGGGCCTACGGCTCTGCGATCGTCGCTCGCGTCGCCGGGACGATCGCCAGCGCCTCCGGCACGCCGGCCAGCTGCATCAGCGCCGGCTCCCAGACGTAGGTGCCGGCGGTGATGATCCTGGCCCGGTAGCGAAGATGGTAGAGGCGGCCGCCCTCGGCCGGCACGCAGAAGACGACCCGCTGGCCGACGATGCTGTCGGGCTGGAGCACCCAGGACTCTGAGGCCTCGTCGGAGTCGATGCCCGGCCATGCCACCGGGGCGAGTCCCGACGGGACCAGGTCCACGACCGCATAGCAGTCGCGCAGCGCCCCGGCGCGGAAGGTCGGACGGAGCTCCACCTCGACGAGCGAGCCGAACGGGATCGTGCCCGCGGGGGTGACCACGCGCTCCAGTCCGAGGGCCGGGTCGGGCACAAGGCTCGCCGGCTCCACCGGCGCCAGCCATGATGCCGCGACGCCGACGCGGCCGCTGAGCGGCTCGACCCGGATGGCGGCCCGCTGGGCCGCGGTGAGCACGATCATGCGGCTCTCGCCGGGCTCGAGCTCCACGACCCGCCGCTTGCCGTCGAGCGTCCAGGCGAAGCTGGCTGCCGATCCCGGGGCTCGCGGCAGGGCGCGTCGCACGTAGCCGACCTCTTCGAGGACATGGAGCTCGTCGCGAGCCGGGTACTGCTCGACGTAGGCGAACAGGGACGGAGCCACGGGATCACCCACCCCGGCCGCGACCATGGCGAGATACGAGGTCGCGATCGCCGAGTCGTCCGGCGTGGTTTGGACATCCAGTCGCACCAGGCCACCGAGCTGCTGGCCGTACCGGGTGAGCAGGTCGCGCTCGATCGCCAGGGCGGTTGCGTCATCCCCGATCGCCTCGGCGGCGAGCGCCACGTAGATCCGTTCGCGAATGGTGAGCATCCGATCGGCCGCGGCGGCCCGGACCTGGTCGAGGACCGGGTCGCCGAAGGCGGCCAGCCCGGCGAGGGCGAGATGGCGGAGCTCGCGCGACGTCTCGGGCCGGTCACGCGTGTAGCGGAGCGCGTCGGCGAGCTGCGTCTGAGCGAACAGGTCGGGCGCGGCCAGGGCCACGCGCGCCGCCAGGGCAGCGTCGGGGCCGCCGTAGACGAGGAGCTGGATGCCGGCCTGCCCGTAGGCCGTCGGATCCTCCGGGTCGATCTCGGGGACCGTGATCGCGTACCGGCCCAGGTCGGGCTCCGGTGGCAGCGTCCCCGGATCGCGGTCGAACTCCCCGACCAGGATCCTCCGCGCGGCGGCGCGGGCCACCGCCTGATCGAGCCGGCCGCCCTCCCCTGCGACGAGCTCCTCAAGGAGCGGGACGAAGCGGCCGCGTCCCGTGTCGGCGAAGGTGTAGGAGGTGAGGCCATCGCCACCGGGCAGGCCGGCGCGGGCGGTCAGCACCAAGTAGTCGGTCTTCGCCACCCGCAGGCGGGTGTCGATGACCCGGATGGTGCGCCTGAGTCCGTCGCGCAGCGGAGTCCCGCGCGCGTCGACCCGGCCCGGCGCGACGGCTTCGATCGTTACCGCGTGCTCGCCGGCGGCAAGGCTGGGCAGCTCCAGGCCGATCGTCTCGAAGGCCGTTCCGGTGACCCTCGTGGGCTGGAGCCCGAGCGACGGAGCCGAGAGCGTGATCGCGACCGGGTCGCCGGCGCGGAGGGCATCACCGAACGCCCGCACGCCGATCGTCGGCCGGTCGCTGGTGAGGTACTCGTCGGCGATCGTGGCCTCGACGAAGAACGGCAGGCTCACCGGGAAGAGGAGCTGGCCCTCGCCGGCCTGGAGCTTCGCCGTCACCGCGGTCGCGCTGACATGCCAGGAAGTGAGATCGTCGGGCAACGCGAACGTGACCCGGGCCGTGCCCGCGGCGTTCGTCTGGACCCGCCGGAAGAGGACGGAGTCCTCGAAGTCGTCGCGCAGCTCCCCGCCTCCCTCGCCACCGCCGCCTCCGGCACCGTCGTCCCAGAGGGGGATCGGGACCTCGTGGGTCGAATCAACGCGGAGAATGCCGGTGTCGACGTCAAGGCCATAGAGGGAGTCCAGCGGCTCCTGCTCCCACGCGGTCTGCATCGCGTACAGCTTCTCGTCCACCGCCCGGAGGACGACGCTGGCCGCGACCGGGCGGCCCCGGGCATCGGTCGTGCGAACCGTGAGGGCGACGGACTCGCCGGGCCGGTAGCCGGGCTTGTCGGTGCCGAGGCTCACCGTGAGCGCCCGGCTGGCCGGGTCGAAGGCCGCCCAGGCACCCGCCTCCGGGGCGTAGGCAGAGCCGGTGAAGCGCACACCCATGACGAAGAACCCCGGGACGTCCGCCGCGCCGAAGCGGCGCGCGAAGCGCGGGCTCCGGCTCACGGAGGCCGCGACGAGGCCGTCCTGGGTCACGACGTAGAGGTAGCGGTTGGAGCCGGCCGATGGGCCGACGGTGCCGCCGGACAGCATCGTCAGCCGGACGACCTGGCCGATGCGGTACGCGCCGTCGCGATCCTCCTCCCTGAACGTGGATGGCTCGTGGTAGCGAACCTCGTCGTCCGGGTCGCCGGTGGCGGCGGTCCGCCGCTGCTCGCGCCCGGACGAGTCCGTGGTCGTCAACAGGACCTCGTACTCATGGGCGGCGTCCGGCACCGCCAGCTCGAGCGCGAACGACCCGTCGGCGCCGGCCGACACGGAGCGCGTGGTGAGCTGCTTCCGCTGGACGTCGTACTCGTAGACCGGCACGATCTTCTTCTCGATGAAGTCGTAGTCGCGGCGGACGAGGTGCCGGACCGGGATGAGCTCGGTGACCTGGGCCGAGATCTGCTGGCCCGGCAGTGCCGCCCCTGCCGGATCGTCCCGGTACGTACCGGCGGCCAGCTCCCGCTCGATCCGGGCGAGGTCCACCGCCCGAGCGCTGCCGCGCACCACGAGCCGCCGATCGGAGATCGACGCGCTCGCCGTGAGATGGACGTCGGTCGGGAAGACCAGGACGGCGGCATCCGCCGAGATCTCACCCTCCTCGCCAGCCGCGGCGGCGAAGCTGAAGTTCACGCCCTCCGGGTCCTCCTCGGTCGCCGTCACGACCTGGTCGACGGAGGCGCTCCCCCTGCCGTCCGTGGTGACGGTTGCGCACCCGAGGGTGTCGTCGCACGGGTCGTTGAGGGTCAGGGTGAGGCCTGGCGTCGGCTGGCCGTCGAAGAAGCGGGCATCGATCGAGGCGGTCACCCTGTCGCCGCTGACCACCACGCGCGGCGCGGTCGACGCCGAGAGGGAGTACAGCGGCTTGCGGATGATCCCGACATCGACCCAGCGGCGGGCTGTTGCCCGCCCCTCCACCAGGGCCTCGACGTAGTACGAGCCGACATCCACGCCCTCGAGCTCCAGGGTGCCGGCGAACACCCCTGCCCGGTCGGGGTGGACGGTCGTGCGAGCGACGGCTGGATTCGCTCCGAGCTCGTCGCCCTGGGCCAGCACGAGGCGCAGCTCCACGGTCCCAGGGACCGAGCCGTCCGTGCGCCGCCGCAGCAGGCCGAACGTGTTCACCCGGTCATCCTGCCGGTATGTCCATCTGTCCGTGGCCAGGATCGACCACCAGCGGTCGACGGGGGCCGGCCCTTCGCCCCACCCTTCCCGATCGTAGTAGCGGTTCCAGCCGCTCTCGAACGGGATCAGCACCAGGTGCGTGTCGGGCGCTCGCACGACGAGGATCGGCTGGGCGGACGGCCTGTCGCTCGCGGCCGCATCGGCCGGAGGGACCAGGGCCGCCGGGGTCGGGGCGACGAGGAGCCCATCGCGGCCCGTTCGGCCGACCGCGGCGCCGTCGTGGACCCGCACCCGGGCGCCGACGATCGGGCGCCCGGTCCGAGTGTCGTTCGCCCAGACGACGGTCCGGTCGGTGAGGACGGACACCCAGGCGGACACCTCGGTGACCTGGAGGAACGCCTGTGTATGACGGTCCGACTCCACCTCCACCAGGTACCAGCCACGAGGCAGGCGGCGGGGGAAGGTGATCGCGCGCAGGGGGCTGTACTCGTCGTCGCCGGCCACCGGGCCGAGTCGGCCGGTGAACCGCAGCACGCGCGTGAGCCCAGCCGTGGACAGGCCGATGTCGGCCGACGCCGTCCAGGCGGGCGCGTCGAG
>JAGDMV010000156.1 GCA_017860675.1 Chloroflexota bacterium | reverse complement strand
CAGCTTCGCGTCGTCCGATCGCTCGGGCTGGACGCCGCCCAGGGCTATCTCCTGGGTCGGCCGGAGACCGAGCCTCACGTCACCGAGGTCGACCTCGACGGGCTGACGGCGAACGTCCCGATGCCTCGCTGGGCGCTGCCGCCGACGGCCTGATCGCGAGGACGTCCCGACGCCTCGCCGGGCGCTGCCGCCGACGGCCTGATCGCGCCGACGCCCCGACGCCTCGCTGCGGCCCTGCCGCCGACGGCCTGACGGCGAGTGGTCTCGCCGCGGCCCTGCCGCCGGCCCCCGGAGCGCCGTGGCAAGCCCGGGAGGCCTCTCCGGGGCGAAGCGCCGGCGGAGCGAGCGAACGAAGCCTGCGCCGCGCCCTCCCCGCCGCTGCCGCCCGCTATGAGTCCGAGGCGAAGGCGAGCCCCAGCGCAATCCGGGCGAAGCTGCCGGCCAGCTCCGTCAACCGCGTCTCGTCCACGTTGGCCAAGCCATCGCAGGCCAGGTGGTAGCACGGGTCGAGCGGGCGCCCAGCCTGCCCGCCGTAGCGCTGCGCCTGGGCAGGGGTGAGCACGCCGGTCGCACCGGAGAACAGTCCGCCGGTCGGGACGCCGATGCGCGTGAACGGCTCGTTGTCAGCGCCACCCCCGAGATCAACCGGTTCCCAGGCCAGGTCGTTCGCCTCGAGGTCGGCCGCGAACGCCGCGCTGATGGCGTCCGAGCCGCGCGCGGCCGCCGCTTCCTGGTACACGCCGCGGATGCCGTTCGGCGACCCGAGCATATCGGCGTTGAGGTAGGCGACGATGTCCTCCTGCGTGTCGCGGGACGGGCTCGTGATGTAGGCGATGGAGCCGTACAGGCCGATCTCCTCGGCCGCCCAGAAGGCGAACCGGATCGTGGCCGCCGGGCGCTCGCCGGCAGCCGCGCGCGCGAGCTCGAGCAGGGTGGCCACGCCGGTGCCGTCGTCCACCATGCCCGGGCCCTCCATGGACGAGTCGAGGTGACTCCCCACTATCACGACCCGGTCCGGGTCCGTGCCTGGAAGCTCGGCCAGCACCGTGCGGACCTCGCGCGACTCGGTACGCCCCGTCGTCACCAGCCGGACGGACCGTCGGGCGGCGGCAGCAGCGGCGAGCGCTTCGCCCACCTCGCGCGAGGCGGCCATCGCGGGGATGTGGATCTCGGCCGGCTGGATAAGGGTGACCCGGCGCACCTCCCCGGGGCCGCTCCAGGGCGAGGCGGCCACCACCGCCGCGGCCCCAGCCTCCTGGGCGGCCAGGACGGTGTACAGCCGCCAGCAGTTGCCCGGCCCGACGAGGACGATCGCGCCACGCGGGATGCCGGCGAAATCGGCGGCGGTGCAGCTCGGTCCGCCGGGCGAGGTCGCGCGGGGATCCCAGCCAACCGCCACGACGGGTCCCTCCACCGTGCCCGCGGCCGAGTAGATGAGCGCCCTGAAGTCCCGTCCGTCCTCGAAAGTCCGCCCGCCCGGGCCGAGGACCGCCAGCTGGTTGCCACCCGGGTCGATGTACACGGGGACATCGAGCCGCTGGAACGTCGGCGTGTAGCCGGCCTCGGCCAGGACGCCGGCCACGTAATCGACCGTGGCCGCGTCGCCGGTGCTGCCCGTCGCCCGGGTGCCGCCGTTCCGGCGCGCGATCCGGTCGAGGGCTTCCAGGTGGGCGTGCAGTCCGTCGGTCGAGATCCGGGCGGCGATCCGGGCCGCGTCGGCGGAGGGGTACCACGCGGGCACCGGCGGCAACGACGGGGCCGGTTCTGGGCTGGCCGTGGCCGGCGTCGGGCCGGCCGTGGCCGGGACTGACGAGGAAGTCCCTCCCGGCGGCGAGGCCGGCGGCACGGCTCCGTTGGTGGCCTGCGTTGCCAGCGCCGAGGTCGGTGCGGCCGGCTGCGAAGACCCGCATGCCGCGAGGAGCGCGGAGGCGACCAGGATGGCCAGGACGCTCGCGCCCGCCGGCGCCCGCAGGCTGCAGCGAGAACGGGTCGAGAGACGCCAGCTCACCCGCCCATCGTACGCCCTGCCGGCCCCGCGCCGGATCAGTAGCCGTCAGCGGGGCGGGTCATGTCTCCAGACTGGGTGTAACAGCGGGGCCGCGGCCGCGCCCCCATTCAGTCGCGATCGCAAGGTCGCGCTTTCTCCCGTCCAGGCTCCCCAGGCTTGGGAGACGTACCGAAGGCCCCGTCCTCTCCCGTCCAAGCCCACGAGGCTTGCCGTGGACAGAGCGAGGCAGGGAGCGGCTGCCGGGAGGCTTGCTCGGTCGCCATCTGCGCTCGGGCTCCCCCGCTGTCCGGCGTTCGGCCGCCCGAACGACCGGGAATCCCTGTCGCGCAAGCACAGGAGGCTTGAACGGGAGACGCGGGCGACCCTACGTCGCTGCCGGGACCTCCGGCCCAGACGCGGGCGACCCGGGTCGGGGCCGGGACCTCCGGCCAGGCACCGCCTTGACCAACGGCTGCACTCTGCAGCGTGGACAATCCCTGCTAGACTGCAGCAGCCGCGGCAGCAGCCGCGGTGGCAACGCTCTCCCGGAGGCTCCGTGGACCTCTTCGACCACCTGACTCGCCGCCCCGTCGTCGTCGTCGTGACGCGCGACGGTCGCCGCATGACGGTGCCGGCCGACGAGATCGCCCCCCGAGGTCTGCTCGACTCGCTCGTCGTCTTCGTCCTGGGCCTTATTGGCGGCTCCCGGTGGGAGCCCGGAGGGAGGCGGCGGCCGAGGCGGTGACGCAGGGGCCACCAAGAACCAAGAGGGCCCTCGCCGGGAGACCGGCGGGGGCTTTTTCGTGGGCGTCGCCGGAGCACGACGATGGCCGCGAGCCGACGCGGCGGACACCGCCGCAGCACCGCCCGGGGTGACGGGCGACGGGAGGTCGAGATGAGCAGTCAGCAGGGCGGCGGACCGGCCGCCCGATCGAGCCCGTCGGGGCCGCCGGGGCAAGCCGCCAGACCCGCCCCGGCCAGGGGTTCGAACGTCGGTGCCTCCTCCGCCGGCCGCCCATCGCCCCAGCGGCACCGCAGCCACGAGCCCGCCGCCGGGACTGAGATCGCCGAGGCCGTCGAGCGCGCCAGGCGGGACATGTTCCGCGACGCGACCGTGCCGCGCCGAGCCGCCCGGGCCCGGATCGGGGCCGACGTCGTCTGCGAGGCCATCGTCCGCCAGGGCGTCGACGTCCTGTGGGGCATCCCCGGCGGCGTGATCCTTCCCCTCTACGACGTCTTCGTCGACCACCCCGACCTGCGGACCATCCTCGTCCGCCACGAGCAGGGGGCCGCCCACGCGGCGGACGGCTACGCCCGGGCCACCGGCAAGGTCGGCGTCTGCCTGGGCACCTCCGGCCCGGCCGCCACCAACCTCGTGACCGGGCTGGCCAACGCCCAGCTCGACTCCGTGCCGATCGTGGCCGTGACCGGCAACGTGGCTGCCCCGCTCCTCGGCAAGGACGCGTTCCAGGAGATCGACATCACCGGCATCACCCTGCCGATGACCAAGCACAACTACCTCGTCCGCGACGCGAACGACCTCCCCCGCGTCATGGCCGAGGCCTTCCACATCGCCCGCACCGGCCGCCCCGGGCCGGTCCACGTCGACATCACCAAGGATGCCCTCCAGCAGGAGACCGACGCGCCCCACCCGACCGAACAGGACGTCATTGCCGGCCTGCCGGGCTTCCGGCCGACGCTCGAGGGTCACCCTCGCCAGGTCCAGCTCATCGCCAGCGAGATCGCCCGGGCACACCGCCCGGTCATCCTGGCGGGCCACGGGATCCTCATCGCCGGGGCCATGGACGAGCTGCGGGAGCTGGCCGAGCGGGCCCGGATCCCGGTCGCCTGGACCCTGCTCGGCATCGGCGCGATGGACGAGACGCACCCGCTCGCCTATGGCTACATGGGCATGCACGGCTGGAAGCACGTCAACCGGGCGATCCAGTCGGCCGACCTGCTGCTCGCCCTGGGCATGCGCTTCGACGACCGGGTGACCGGCAACGTCCGCACCTACGCACCGCACGCCCGGATCGTCCACGTCGACATCGACCCGGCCGAGATCGGCAAGAACGTGGCCGTGGACGTGCCCGTGGTGGGCGACGTCAAGCGCGTCCTGGCCGCCGTCCTGGAGCACGTCCGACGGGTGCCCAAGGCGGAGCGGGACGAGTACCTCGCCCAGCTGGCGGAGTGGCGCCGGGAGTCGGAGGCGACCAGCTGGCACGGCTCGGGCTCCTGGCGCGACGGCCAGCTGTCGGCCGACTACGTCGTCAGCCAGATCGGCGAGGCGACGGGCCACGACGCCACCCTCGTCGGCGACGTGGGCCAGAACCAGATGTGGGTGGCCCGCTACGGCGGCTTCCGCCGGCCCAACAGCCACCTGTCGTCGGGCGGCCTGGGGACGATGGGCTTCGCCCTGCCGGCCGCCATGGGGGCCGCCGTCGGCCGGCCCGACAAGGAGACCTGGGCGATCTGCGGCGACGGCGGCTTCCAGATGACGATCCAGGAGCTGGCGACCATCGTCCAGGACGAGATCCCGGTCAAGATCGCCATCCTCGACAACCACAAGCTGGGCATGGTCCGCCAGTGGCAGGAGCTCTTCTACGCGGGCAACTACCACAGCTCGCACCTGCTCGGCCCCGACTTCGTGAAGGTGGCCGA
>JAGDMV010000155.1 GCA_017860675.1 Chloroflexota bacterium | reverse complement strand
CGCGCCTGCTTCGCCGGGCCACGGCCCTGGAGAGCCTGTCCTCGGGATCCCCGGGCTGGGCGGATCAGGGAAGCTCGTGGTGGGCGCGGCAGCGTGCCTCGTACGTCTCGTGCCGGGCCGTCGGCTGGTCCGGCGAGGCCCCACCCACGACGACGACCGGCTCGTCCGCGCCTGCCGGCCTGCCGTCGATCAGGCGCTGCGTCCGGGTCGCCTCCTCGCCGCACACCGTGCAGATCGCCGACAGGCTCGTCACCCCGTCGGCCATCGCCATCAGCACCGGCATCGGGCCGAACGGCCGGCCGCGGAAGTCGAGGTTGAGCCCGGACACGATGACCGTCCGGCCGGCGTCGGCCAGTCGCTCGACGACCCCGACCAGCGAGGCCGGGAAGAACTGGGCCTCCTCGATGGCGATCACGTCGGCCCAGCTGTCCTTCGCCAGGGCCTCGATGTCGACCGCGTCTGCGACGGCCTTCGAGTGGTAGGCGGCTCCGGACCGGCTGCGGACCGTCCCGGGCTCCGTCCGGTCGTCCAGCCTCGGCCGCACGAGGAGGATCCGCTGGCGGGCGATCTCGGCCCGTCGCAGGAGACGGAGCAACTCGTCCGTCTTGCCGCTGTACATGCAGCCTGCGATCACCTGGACGTGGCCCCGGGCAGCCATCACCCGTCCCCCGGTCGCCGGACGAGGAGCCGGTACTCGCGCTTGCCCCGCCTGACGAGCAGGTAGCGCCCCGCCAGCAGATCGTCGCGGCCGAAGGTCGCGGCGGGGTCGCCCACCGGCCGCCCGTTGACCTGCAGCCCGCCCTGCTCGACGAGGCGGCGCGCATCGCCCCGGGAGCGGGCTGCCCCGCTGGTCAGGAGCACCTCGATCGCGTCGGGCTCGCTTCCGTCCGGCCACGGGGCGGTGGGGATCTCGCGGGCCAGCTCGGCCAGTGTCGCCTCGTCGGCCTCGGCCGGGTCGCCCCCGAAGAGGATCCGGCTGACCCGGGTCACCCGCTCGGCGGCCCCCCGGCCGTGGGTCCGCTCGGTGATGTCGCGGGCGAGGGCGTGCTGGGCCGTCCGCTGCTCGGGCGCTGTCGCCAGCTCGGCCTCCAGCTCGTCGATCCGGGCCCGGTCGAACAGGGTGAACCAGCGGAGGTAGATGCCGACGTCGCGGTCGTCGGTGTCGAGCCAGTACTGGTAGAACCGGTATGGGGACGTCAGGGCCGGGTCGAGCCAGATCGAGTCGCCCTGCTCGCTCTTGCCGAACTTCGCGCCCGACGGCGAGAGAAGAAGCGGGTAGACGAGCCCGTGGGCCAGGTCGGCCCCGGCACCGCGACGGATGCCCTCGGTCCTGCGGATCAGCTCGAGGCCGGCGGTGATGTTGCCCCACTGGTCGGCGCCGCCAAGCTGGAGCTCGACCCCGTACGAGCGGAAGAGGTGGAGGAAGTCGGCCGCCTGGAGGAGCATGTAGCTGAACTCGGTGAAGCTCAGGCCCCGGGCGAGCCGGAGCTGGACGCTCTCCTTCTCGAGCATGTAGGGGATCGGGAAGTGCTTGCCCACGTCGCGCAGGAACTCGAGCAGGCGCACCTCGCCGAGCCACTCGAGGTTGTCGACCAGGAGCGCCTGGGTGGGGCCGGGCGAGAAGTCGAGATAGCGGGCGAGCTGCTCGCGGATCGCGTGGACGTTGGCGGCGACGGCCGCCCGGTCGAGGAGGGACCGCTCGGCCGAACGGCCGGATGGGTCGCCGATCAGCCCGGTCGCCCCGCCGACAAGGGCGACGGGCTGGCCCCCGTAGCGCTGGAGGCGCATGAGCCCGAAGATCGGGACCAGGTTGCCGACGTGGAGCGAGCGGAAGGACGGGTCGAAGCCGTTGTAGGCACGGATCGAGCCACCGCTCGCCAGGCGCATGTCCAGACCGTCGGACATTGTCGCGATGAGACCGCGCCAGCGCAGCTCGTCGACCAGGCCGCGAAGCGTCTGGGCGCTCACCGCGTCACACCGGCCGGGCCCGAACCGTCCAGACCGTCCGGTGTCCTTCGTCGGGGGATCATGCCACCTATGCTATCGTGAGCCGCGTCATGCGCACCAGCCTCGCCCGCCGGCAGCGTCGCCGCCGGAACGGGAACGGCGGCCCCTCTACCGGCCGCCGGGCGGTCGGCGTCGTCGCCATCGCCCTCCCCCTGCTCCTTCTCGCCTCTCTCGCCTCGGTCGGCATGGTCGGGGCGTACGGCGTCGTCGCCGCGTTCAGCCACTTCAGCGCCGGTCTGCCGGACCCGAAGGTGGTCTTCGAGAACATCGAGTTCCCCGAGGAGACGATCATCTACGACCGGACAGGCAAGGTGGAGCTGGCCCGCTTCGCCCTCCAGCGCCGGGACGTGGTCACGTTCGCCGAGATCCCGGGGGAGGTCGCGGACGCGACGACCTCGATGGAGGACAAGACGTTCTGGGAGAACACCGGCTTCGATCCGGCCGGGTTCGTCTCGGCCGCCCTCGACACGCTGCGGGGCAAGGAGCGGGGCGGCTCGACCATCACCCAGCAGCTGGTGCGCAACGCCGGCCTGCTGCCCGAGTCGGCCTTCGCCGACAAGTACGAGCGCAAGATCCGCGAGATCATCCAGTCGATCCGACTCACCCAGGGCCTGCCGTCCGGTCGCGAGGGCAAGGAGCTCATCCTGGCCACCTACCTGAACCAGAACTTCTACGGCAACAACAGCTACGGGGTGAAGGCGGCGGCCCGCGGCTACTGGGGCATCACCGACCTGTCCACCCTGACCCTGGCCCAGGCGGCCATCCTTGCCGGCATCCCCCAGTCGCCGACCGAGTACGACCTGATGCGCAACGCGGTCGAGGAATGCACCGACCCCGCGGGGGCCCCGGTGGACGACAGCTGCAAGAAGTCGCGCCTCGTCGTCCCAGCCGATCGGTCGATCGTCCAGCGGCGCAACGCGATCCTCGAGCTGATGAAGACGCGGAGCGTCCTCACCGCCGAGAAGTACACGGACGAGGACTACGACCGGGCCAAGGAGGAGCCGGTGGTGCTCACCCCGCCGGCCGCCCAGCAGAAGCGGGCGCCCCAGTTCGTCCTCGTCGTGCGCAAGGAGCTGACCAGGATCCTGTGCGGCGAGTCGCAGGCGACGAACTGCCCGAAGGTCGACACGGGCGGCTACAAGGTCATCACCACCCTCGACTGGAAGATGCAGCGGATCGCCGAGCGCTGGGTCGATGCCGCCGGCAGGGGTCCGAACCAGAAGAGCCCGGCCACCTACCTCAAGAAGCTCAAGGTCCCCTACCGGGCGTGGATCAGGAACATGGTCGGGCGCGGGGTCCACAACGCCGCCGTGGCGGCCGTCGACTACCGGACCGGCCAGGTCTGGGCGTACGCGGGCAGCGCCAACTTCTATGCCAAGGGCAACAAGAAGTTCCAGCCCCAGTTCGACGTGCTCGAGGACGGCTGGCGCCAGCCCGGGTCGGCGTTCAAGCCGATCAACTACCTGATCGGCATCGACGACAAGACGCTGACCGCCGCCACCATGTTCATGGACGTCAAGACGGCGTTCGCCAAGGGCTGGTCGCCCAACGACGCCGACCGCCTCGAGCGCGGGCCGTTGCGGTTGCGGACGGCCATCCAGGGATCGCTCAACATCCCGGCCATCAAGGCGGCCATCCGTATCGGCCCATCGCGCGTCTGGCAGCGGGCAAAGGACTTCGGCATCCGTTGGCCGACCTCGAAGTTCGAGGGCGGTGCATCGATCGGGATCGGCACCGAGGCGCTGCACATGATCGATCTGATCAGCGCCTTCGGCGCCATCGCCAACGGCGGCGTGCTGGTGCCGCGGACGACCGTCCTCGAGATCCAGGACGCCAACGGCAACAAGATCTACCCGGTCGCCGGCCAGAAGGTGACCGGCAAGCGGGTGGTGAGCGCCCAGGCGGCCTACATCATGACCGACATCCTGGCCTCCAACACGAACCCGTCGACCAACCCCTTCTGGGGCAGGCGGGCGATCTACGACGGCAGCAAGCGCCGCCCCGCCGCGCTCAAGACCGGTACCACCGACGACACCCGCGACCTGGCCGCTGTCGGCTACATCGCGCCGCCCAAGGATCGCTCCCTGCCCGCGCTCGTCGCCGGGGCGTGGATGGGCAACAGCGACAACTCCGCCCCGCCGCGCGGGGTGGTCGCCCTCGAGTCGTCGGCCTCGCTGTGGCAGGACTTCATGACTGCGGCAACGAAGGGCATGCCGATCACCAACTTCCGCCGGCCGGCCGGACTCGTGGAAGCCACGGTCGACGCGCACTCCGGCCTGCGGCCGGGCCCGTTCACGAGCCGCAGGGTGAAGGAGCTGTTCATCGAGGGGACCGCGCCCAAGGAGGTCGACAACCTCAAGGTCGGCGTCGCCATCGACGAGGCCACCGGGGACCTGTGGCAGGAGGGGTGCGAGGGGCCGAAGGTGATCAAGGGCGTGCTCGACTTCAGCAAGGTCGAGGAGGGCTACCCGGTCTGGCAGAAGGCCGATCGCGGCTGGGCGGCCAGGGCGGCGAAGGGCGGACGCGGCACGACCTACTTCTTCTCGGCCGGGTCCGGCTGGTACCCGAACGGGCGCGGCTGGGGCGCGTCCTTCAGGCCGACGAAGAAGTGCGAGATCCCGGTCGCGACGCCGACGCCGCTGCCCTCCGGCGAGCCC
>JAGDMV010000154.1 GCA_017860675.1 Chloroflexota bacterium | reverse complement strand
GCCTGGTCGAGGATCCCGAGCATCCCTACGCGGCGATCATCGGCGGGGCCAAGGTCTCGGACAAGATCAAGGTCCTCGACAACCTGCTGAGCAAGGTAGACATCCTCGTCGTCGGCGGCGGGATGGCCAACACCTTCCTTCTCGCCCAGGGCAAGCCCGTCGGCAAGAGCCTGGCCGAGCCCGACCGGGTCGAGGATGCGCGCCGGATCATGGAGGCGGCCGAGGCCACGGGCGTGACCGTGGTCCTGCCGACGGACGTGGTCGTGGCCAAGGAGGTCACCCAGGGCGCCGAGTACAAGACGCTGCCGGCCGAGAAGGTGCCTGCCAGCTGGCACATCGTCGACGTCGGCAAGGCGACGCTGGCCCGGATCGAGGAGGCCCTGGCCCCTGCCAGGACCATCGTCTGGAACGGCCCGCTCGGCGTGTTCGAGATGCCCGCCTTCGGCCAGGGCACCCGGGCACTCGCCCGCTTCCTGGCCACCAGGGCCGAGGCCGGGGCGACCGTGGTGGTCGGCGGCGGCGACTCGGTGGCGGCCGTGACCCAGCAGGGCCTGGCAGCCTCGATGACCCACATCTCGACCGGCGGCGGCGCCTCGCTCGAGCTGCTCGAGGGGCGCGTCCTGCCCGGGATCGACATCATCCCCGACCGCGAGCCCGGAGGTGACGCATGAACACCGCGATCGACCTGGTCGACGCCCGCGAGATCCTCGACTCGCGCGGCAACCCGACGGTCGAGGTCGACGTCGTCCTGGCTGACGGCTCGGTCGGCCGGGCGGCCGTCCCGTCCGGCGCCTCCACCGGCGCCCACGAGGCGGTCGAGCTGCGCGACGGCGATAAGGGCCGCTTCGGCGGCAAGGGCGTGCTCAAGGCCGTGGAGAACGTGCGCGAGACGATCGGGCCGGCCCTGATCGGGAGCGACGCGGCCGACCAGCCGGCCATCGACGCCGCCCTGCTCGAGCTCGACGGCACGGCCAACAAGGGGAATCTGGGAGCGAACGCCATCCTCGGCGTGTCGCTCGCCTGTGCCCACGCCGCCGCGTCGAGCCACGACCTGCCGCTGTACCGCTACGTCGGCGGGGCCGGGGCCCGCATCCTGCCGGTCCCGATGTTCAACATCCTCAACGGCGGCAAGCACGCGGTCGACTCGACCGACTTCCAGGAGTTCATGGTCATGCCGGTCGGGGTCGCCTCGTTCGGCGATGCGCTCCGGGCCGGGGCCGAGATCTTCCACGCGCTGCGGTCGATCCTCCATGCCGGCGGCCACTCAGTCGGCCAGGGCGACGAGGGCGGCTTCGCCCCGTCGCTCGCCTCGAACGAGGCGGCGGTGGAGGTTGTCGTGCGGGCGATCGAGAAGGCCGGCTACAAGCCCGGCGACGAGGTCGGCATCGCCCTCGACCCGGCCGCCACCGAGCTTGCCTCGGCCGACGGTTCCGGCCGCTACACCTACCGCCTGGAGAAGGAGGGTCGGACCCTCGACTCGGGCGAGCTGATCGAGCTGTGGGCCGGCTGGGTCGACCGCTTCCCGATCGTCTCGATCGAGGACGGGCTGGCCGAGGACGACTGGGCCGGCTGGGCGGCGCTCACGGCGCGCCTCGGCGGACGGATCCAGCTGGTCGGCGATGACCTGTTCGTGACCAACCCGGCGCGAGTCGCCCGGGGAATCGTCGAGAAGGCCGCCAACGCCGTCCTCATCAAGCTCAACCAGATCGGGACCATGACCGAGACGATGGAGACGATCGAGATGGACCGCCGGGCCGGCTGGGCCTCGGTGGTCTCGCACCGCTCGGGCGAGACCGAGGACACCACGATCGCCGACTTCGTCGTGGCCATGGGCTCCGGCCAGATCAAGACCGGCGCCCCGTCGCGCTCGGAGCGGGTCGCCAAGTACAACCGCCTCCTGCGGATCGAGGAGGAGCTCGGCTCGGCCGGCCGCTACCTCGGCCGCCAGGCCCTCTCGGGCGCGCTGCCCGCCCGTCCGGAGGGCTGAACCCCGGGCGAACATGGCGGCGCCGGTCGGGTACCTGGCCGGCGCCGCTCAATCCCGAGAGGTGGTCGTGAGCCGGTCCGTGTCGCCTCAAGCGGGCCGCCCGGAGTGGCCCCGTGGCTGCTTCGTGGGCCTCGGCGTCCTCGACCTCGTCCACCTGGTGGATCGCCTGCCTGGCCCCGACGAGAAGGTCGTGTCCCGGGACGAGCTGGTGGCGGCCGGCGGGCCGGCAGCGAACGCGGCAGTGGCCTTCGCCTGGGCCGGGGGCCGGGTGACGCTGGTGACCGCCCTGGGCCGCCATCCGCTTGGCCGCGCCGCTGCCGCCGACCTGCGGGCCTGCGGGGTGGGCCTGGAAGACCGGGCGCCGTGGCGGGCTGATCCGCCGCCGGCAGCCACCATCCTGGTCACCGCGAGCACTGGCGAGCGGGCCGTCGTGTCGTCGACCGACCGGGCGTTCGCGTCGGCGCCCCCCGACCGCCTTGCGCCGGTCGAGATCGAGCGCCTGCTCGACGGAGCCGGCGTCGTCCTGGCCGACGGCCATCACGCCGCGCTGGCGGTGCCCCTCCTTGCCACCGCACACGGGCGGGGCATCGTCACGGTGCTCGACGCCGGAACCTGGCGGCCGGCGTTCGAAGAGCTGATCGGCCTGGCCGACGTGGTCATCGCCGGGGCCGCGTTCAGGCCGCCGGAGGTGGGGGAAGGCGCCGGCGCCGAGGCGATCGTCGCCGCCCTCCTGGCCCGCGGCGCGGCGGCTGCGGCCCGCACGGCCGGCCCTGATCCCGTCCTCTGGCGGCATCGCGAGGGCGGCGCGGGCGCCATCGCGGTCGAGGGAGGGCCAGTCGTGGACACGCTCGGGGCGGGCGACGTCTTCCACGGCATCGCGGCGTTCCTCCTGGCCGGTTCGTCCCGCCCGAGCGCGGAGCGTTTCGAGGCGGCCCTGGCCGAGGCAGCCCGTATCGCGACCATCTCGTGCGCCTCGTTCGGGACGCGCGCCTGGCTGGCGACCCCGGTCGACCGGCCGGCCCGGGCGTCGGAGGTGCGGTGTTCATCGGCGTCGCGGGTGACGCGACCCGCGCCGGGCTAGCCCGAGACCGCGAGGAGGATGGCGCCGGAGGCGATCGCCGTCGCCCCGGCCAGTCGCACCAGGCCGCCCTGGCGCTCGCCGAGCCTGGCGACGCCGTAGCCGGCGGCGAGAACGCTCGACGCCTCCCGTAGCGGGGCGACGGCCGCCATCGGTGCGATCGTCAGCGCGGCCAGGATGAACAGGTAGGTCCCGATCATGAGCAGGCCCGCCAGCAGGGGCTTCCACAGGCTGGTCTGCGACGCCGGGTCTTCCGGCGCTCCCAGCGAGGGAATCCGGCCGAGCGACCCGGCCAGCACCCGGCGTGGCCGCACGGTCAGGAGCACGAGCCCGATGGCGATGCAGCCCCAGATGGCGACGTTGTACAGCCAGGCCGGGCCTGTTCGAACGCCCAGCCGATCGATCGCGGTGTAGCCGGCGATGCACGCACCGGCCGCGATCGCCGGGACGATGGCCGCCCGCGATGCGGTCGGCAGGGCGATGGCCGCCAGCCCGCCGAGGAGCAGGATGATGCCGGCCAGGCCGCCCGGCGAGAACCGCTCTCCGAGAACCGTGATGCCCACGACGGCCGCGGCGACCGCCCCCGAGCCCCGGGCCACCGGGTAGACGGCCGACAAGGGCCCCCGGCGATAGGCCGCCGAGAGCACCACGAAGTAGGCGGTTCCGACGACCCCGGATGCCACGGCGAGCAGCCAGCCCTCGGGCGCCAGGCTCGGCCCGCCGGTGGCCAGCCAGGCGACGGCAGCCAGAGGGAGAGTGACAAGGACCCCGAGCGACACGCTGCGGGTTGCCGTCCGCAGAGGGTCGCCGCTCGTCTTGACGATCGCGTTCCAGGCGACGTGGGCAAACGTGCTGGCGAGCACCAGGACGACGGCGATCGGAGGCATCCGTGGGAGTGTACGGCTGCCCTGATGGCTGGGACCCTTCTCGCCGACGCCCCGACCGAGACGATCGACCCCGGGCCGTGTGGCCCGGGGTCGGGATGGTGATGGGGCTGGGACGCCGGCGCGCCCTGCTCGACGTCGGCGCGAGCTACTCGGCGGTCTTCCGGGTCGTGGTGCGCTTCGGCGCGGCCTTCTCCGCGGCAGGCTTCGCCGCCGTTGTCTTGGCCGCCGGCTTCTTCTCCGCGGCAGGCTTCGCCGCCGTGGTCTTGGCCGCCGTTGTCTTGGCCGCCGTTGTCTTGGCCGCCGTTGTCTTGGCCGCCGGCTTCTTCTCCACGGCGGTCGTCGCAGCCGTGGCGGCGGGCTCGGCCGTCTTCCTGGTGCCAGTCCTGCTGGCGGGTTTCGCGGGGGCCGCCTCCGCAGCCGGCGCGACGGTCGGGGTCGTCTCGGCCCGCCCGGCCTTGGCCAGGGCGGCGCGGGCCTTCCCGGCGGCGGTCTGAGCGCCCTTCGCCTTCTCGGCCTTGCCGGCGGCGACGCGGGCCTTGGCGGCCTTGGTGGCCGCTGCCTTGCCGGTCGTCTTCGTGACGCGGCCCGTGGTCTGCACGGCCTGTCCGCCGAGGGCGGCGCCGACCTTGCGGGCGAGACGGGACTTGCGCCGGGCGGCAGCGTTCGGATGGATCGCGCCGGCCTTGGCCGCCATGTCGAGCGCCGAGTACGCCTCGGCCAGCGCGACCGCCGG
>JAGDMV010000153.1 GCA_017860675.1 Chloroflexota bacterium | reverse complement strand
CCGCGGCGCGAGACGGCCCGTGTCGACAGCGCCGCCACGCCCATGGCCACGATCGCCCGCTCGGCAGGAGGAAGCGGCCGGACCACGGCCAGGAACTCGTCCGCCCGGGCCCGGTCGATCACGCCCAGCAGGGCCCGCCCTCGCTCGGTGAGCCAGACGGTCCGGATGCGGCCGTCATCCGGATCGCGGTGCCGCTCGACCAGGCGCCGTCGTTCCAGGCCGTCGACCATCCGGCTCGTGGCCGACGGCGAGCGGTTCACCAGCTCGGCCAGCTCGGCCACGGTCGTCGTGCCCCCGTCGAGCAGCGCGTAGAGCGCGGCCAGCTGGGTGAAGCCGAGGTTCAGCTCACCGAGCTGAGCCGCGAAGCCGATCACCAGCTCGCGCCACATCGCCTTCCCGAACGCCACCCGCTCGGACAGCTCGCGCATGTCGAGGCGGCGGCGGAAGGCGGTCGCCACCGGCGCCAGGAGGATGTCGTCGGCCATCGCCTCCAATGCCGCGGTGTGGATGCGGGGCTGGACGGAGCGGCCGCGGCCGGAACGCTGACGCGCCGGACGCGAGCGATCGGCCGCGTGCGGGGCAGGCCGATCGGCAGCCAGCGCGGCCGGCGGCTCGGCTGCATGCGGGGCAGGCCGCTCGGCAGCCAGCACGGCCAGCGGCTCGGCTGAAGGCGGCTCGGCCGGTGGCGGGGCGAGCGGCGCGGCAGCGAGCACGGCCGACGGCTCGGCCGGTGGCGCCGCTGAAGGCGGCCCGGCGGCAGGCGGCTCGGCCGGTGGCGGCCCGGCGGCAGGCGGCTCCCCAGCCGGCGCGGCCGGAGCAGACGCGCGGGGCGCCAGCCGGGTGTTCGGCAGGCCGGTGGAGCTGGTTGGTGCGGGGCACCGCCGGAGCGTAGCCGCTGGGCGCGATTCGTGCACGAATGCACGGGGATCATGCGCACGGACGCAGACCAGGCGTACGCTCAGCGGAGGTCGCGCCCCACCTCGGCCGGATCGGCCGTGCCCGCGTCCGTTCCGGCGAGACCACGTCACGGAGAAAGCCGCTTGTCAACGGTCGCGTACATCTTCCCCGGCCAGGGCTCCCAGGCGGTGGGCATGGGCAGGGTGCTGGCCGAAGCGTCACCGGCCGCCGCCGCCGTCTTCGCAGCCGCTGACGAAGCGCTCGACGAGCCCATCTCGCGGCTCGCCTGGGAGGGACCGGCCGAGCAGCTCGACCTGACTGTGAACGCTCAGCCGGCGCTGCTCGCGACCTCCATCGCCTACCTCCGCGCCATCGACGAGCGGCAGGCCGCGCAGGGCCTGCCACCGATCGCCCCCGCCTTCTACGCGGGCCACTCGATGGGCCAGTACTCGGCCATGGTCGCGGCCGGCGTCCTCTCCCTCGAGGATGGAGTCCGCCTCGTCCGCGAACGGGGGCACCAGATGCAGGCCTCGGCTGAGGGCCGGCCGGGTGCGATGGCGGCCATCATCGGCCTGCCCGACGAGCGGCTCGGCGACCTCGTGGCCGCCGGCGCGGCCCACGGCACCTTCGGCGTGGCCAACCGCAACTCGCCGGGCCAGGTCGTGGTGTCGGGCGTGCGCGAGGCGGTGGCGGCAGCCGCCGACGCCGCCAGGTCCCTCGGAGCGAAGCGGGCGATCGTCCTGCCGGTCAGCGTCGCCGCCCACTCGCCCCTCATGGTCGCCGCCGCCGACGGGATGCGCGCCGCGCTGGCGCCCGTCACCTTCGCCGACCCGGCCGCCCCGCTCCTGGCCAACGCCGACGCACGACCGATTCGGACGGGCGAGGCCTGTCGCGCCGAGCTGATCGACCACCTCACGACCGGGGTCGACTGGATCGCGGCCGTCGAGGCGATGTCCGCGGCCGGCGTGACGGCCTTCGTCGAGGTCGGGCCGGGCAGGGTCCTCGCCGGCCTGGTGAAGCGGATCGCTCCCGGGGCGACCATCCTCGCCACCGACGACCCGGCCGCTCCCGGCGGCCTGGCCATCCTCGACCTCGCGGGCGACGCAGCCGGCCCGGCCGGCGGCCCGTCCGCCCAGCCTCCCACCCGCTGAGTCCAGCCGAAGATCTGAAGGAGCGCGAACCACCAGTGCGCAAGCCCGACTTCTCCCGCCGCGTCGCGGTCACCGGCATGGGCCTCGTCAGCCCGATCGGCTCCGACCTCGACACCGTCTGGCACAACCTCGAGAACGGCATCTCCGGGCTGAGGACGATCACCCGCTGGGACCCGGCCCCCTACGACTGCAAGGTCTCGGGCGAGGTGAACGACTTCGACCCCAACGAGTGGATGAACTTCAAGGAGGTCCGCCGGACCGCCCGCGTCGTCGTCCTCGGTGTGGCCGCTGCAAAGAAGGCCCTGGCCGACTCGGGCCTGGAGATCACCGAGGCCAACCGCGACGACATCGGCGTCCTCTTCGGCTCCGGCGACGGCGGGGCCAACCTCCTGATGGAGAACGCCGACGCCTGGCGGGCGAAGGGCGCGCGCGCTGTCAGCCCGTTCTTCATCGCCAACATGCTGCCCGACACGGCCTCCGGCCAGATCGCCATCGAGACCGGCATCCGCGGCTCGAACATGTGCATCGTCACCGCCTGCTCGTCGGGCACCCACAACGTGGGCGAGGCGGCCGAGCTGATCCGCCGCGGCGACGTGATCGCCTGCCTTGCCGGCGCGACCGAGACGCCGCTCCACGAGCTGGTCCACGTCGGCTTCTCGAACATGCGGGGCATGGGCACGCCCCGGCCCGGCGAGCCGGACCAGACGGTGTCCCGGCCCTTCGACCTGACCCGCAACGGCTTCGTCCTCGGCGAGGGTGCCGGCGCGCTGATGCTCGAGGACTACGAGTACGCCACGGCCCGTGGCGCCCGGATCTACGCCGAGGTGGTGGGCTACGGCTCCGCGGCCGACGCCTGGGACCTCATCCAGCCGATCGAGAACGGCGACGGCGTCCGCCGGGCGATTCTCCAGGCGCTCGAGCGGCACGACACCGACCCGGCCCTGATCGACATGATCAACCCCCACGGGACCAGCACCCCGCAGGGCGATCTGCGCGAGGCGCAGGCCTACTGGGCGGTGTTCGGCGACCGCACCCCCGAGATCGGGATCAGCGCCACCAAGTCGCTGACCGGCCACCTGATGGGAGCCGCCGGCGCCGTCGAGGCGATCTACACCGTCCTGTCCGTCTACAACCAGGCCGTGCCCGGCGTCCCGACGTTCCGCGACCTGGACCCGGAGATCAACCTCAACGTCTCGCCGGCCACCGTGCGCCGCGAGATCCGCTACGCGTTGAGCGACAACGTGGGCCTCGGCGGGCACAACGGGGCGGTGATCTTCAAGCGCTACGACGGCGACTGACGCCGTCCGATCCAGCGAACCGACAGGACCGACAGAAGCACTGACCGACGAGGAGACGACCGTGCCGCCCAGCCAGGACCCCGCCCGCCGCGCCGTGGTGACCGCCGTCGGCGCCATCACGCCGATCGGCAACGACTTCGAGACCTACTGGGCCAACCTCCGGAACGGCGTCTCCGGCGTGGGCCCGATCACCGCCTTCGACCCCACCGGCTACGAGGTCCGGATCGCGGCCGAGGTCAAGAACTTCAACGCGGCCGAGCACATGGATCCCCGGATGGCGCGCCGGATGAGCCGCTACATCGGGCTGTCCATGGCTGCCGCCAAGGAGGCCGTGGCCAGTTCCGGCATCGACTTCGCGGCCAAGACGGAGGACCAGCTCGACCGGGTGGCGATGGCCGTGTTCAGCGCCGGCGGCGGGCTCGACGAGGTCGTCGACGGCAGCCACATCGCCGATACCAAGGGCCCCAGCTTCGTCAGCCCCTTTGCCATCCCGGCCCTCTCGGCGAGCATGGCCGGCTGCCTCATGGCCATGGAGTGGAAGACGACCGGGCCCGTCCATTGCCAGTCGGCCGCCTGCGCCACCTCGATCCTCGCCTTCCAGGATGCGCTCCGCCTCATCCAGTCGGGCGAGATCGACGTGGTCCTCACGGGCGGCGCGGAGGCACCGATCCTGCCCATCGGCGTGGCGGCCCTGGCCAACATGGGCGCCCTGTCGCGGCGCAACGACGAGCCCGAGAAGGCCTGCCGCCCGTTCGACCGCGACCGTGACGGCTTCGTGCTCGGCGAGGGCGCCGGCGTGGTCGTGGTCGAGTCGCTCGCCCATGCGCTCGAGCGTGGTGCGGCCCCGATCGCCGAGATCCTGGGCGGGGCGACGACGGCCGACGCCTTCCACATCGCCGCCCCCGAGCCGTCCGGCCGGGGCGCCGCCCGGGCCATGACACTGGCCCGCGAGCATGCCGGGATCGCCGCGGACGAGGTCGACTGGATCGTCGCCCATGGCACCTCCACCTCGCTCAACGACGTGACCGAGACACGGGCGATCAAGACATCCTTCGGGCCGCACGCTCGCAAGCTGGCGGTCTCGTCGCCCAAGTCGATGGTCGGCCACCTCGTCGGCGGTGCCGGGGCGATCAACGCCATGGCCGCCATCGGCGGGATCCGCGACGGATTCCTGTCGCCGACGCTCAACCTGGACAACCCGGACCTTCCCGAGTGCGACCTGGACTACGTGCCGAAGGTCGGACGCAAGGCCAAGGTCGAGACGGTGGCGATCAACGGGTTCGGCTTCGGCGGCCAGAACGCGACGACGATCTTCCGCAAGTACACCGGGGCCTGAGCCGGGACCGAGCCTGGCGGCCGTTCGCCGGCGCCCCGCCGTCGGGCGACCGTCGCGCCCGGCACGCGCACCCACGGCAGCGCGATGCCGCCGGTGTACGATCCACCGATGGGCCGCATCCGCCTAGCCCCCTGGCTCCGGCGCGGCCTCGAGGCCGGGCTGTTCTCGGCCGTTCTCGCCCTCGCCACTGTCCTGACCTGGCGCTGGGACACGGTGGGCGAGGGCCTGCGGGCCCTTCCCCCGGGCCTCCAGGGCTCGGTCCTGATGGCCCTTCCCGTCCTCTCCATCGGCGTCTTCGCCGTGGCCTATCCCATCGGCCTGGTGGCCACCCGCCACGACGCCATCCTCGGTGGCATCGCCGGCTTCCTCGTCGCCGCCGACGTCGTCGCCATCGTGACCGTGGTGAGCGGGCTGCGGGTCGTGATCCTCGACGGGAGCATCGTGGCGGTCGGGCTGCTCGCCGCGGTTCTCGCCCTCGTGCCGGCGCTCGCCGGCCTGCTCGCCTCGCAGCTCCTGTCACCGGTCGGCTTCGGGCGCCGGGCCGGTGGCTGGGCGGCGATCGCGGCCGCCATCGTGGCCACGCCGATCCTCGTGCTCGTGGTGCCGCTCCTCGCCTGATCGCTGCCTGCCTGCCGGGCGGGCGGCGCCGTGCGGCCGGTGCTCGGCCGGTGTCAGCGCGGACCCGGCGGGGGCGGCGCGGCCGGCAACCTCACCTCGAAGCGGCTGCCGCCGTCGGGCCGGTTGGCTGCGGTGATCGTGCCCCCGTGGCGCTCGACGATCCAGGCGGCGATCGCCAGGCCCAGCCCCGTCCCGCCCGGCGGCGCGTCGGG
>JAGDMV010000152.1 GCA_017860675.1 Chloroflexota bacterium | reverse complement strand
CGAGCTCGCCCAGGCGGTCCTGTCGAACGTCCTCTACAACCCCAAGAAGCGCCTCGTCACCCCGGAGAAGATCGCCCGCGCCGTGTCCGAGTACTACGGAGTGGACATGGAGGCGCTGCGCGGCCAAAAGCGCGACAAGTCGATCGTGGTGCCGCGCCAGATCGCGATGTTCCTCATGCGCTGCTGCGGATCGGTGCCGAGCTCGGCGGTCGCGACCACTCCACCGTCCTCCACGCCTGCGACAAGATCAATCGCGAGGTCGCCGTCAACGACGACCTGCGGCGCGACCTGGCCGCCGTCCGCGAGCTGATCTACGCCGACTGAGGGGCCTCCTCCCTTCACTCCCGCAAGCCGCCCGACCCGCCCGCCGGCGACCGCCGTCACACCCGCGATGCCCTTTCGTGTGGATATGTCGGCGATTCCGGTGGACAACCGTGCTCCCCTGTGGACAGTTGGCCCCCGCCTGACCGCCCGCCCGGCGAGCGCCTGGACTCGCCCGGCGCGCCGTCGCGGACGTCCGCTGTCCCGCTCGGCGTTCGTCCACGGCCGGACCGAGGCTCGTCCACCGGCGGACGCGAGTCGTCCACGGGGACCGGCCCGTGATCCACGCCGCGACCACGCACCCGGACGAGCGTCCATCCACCGCGTCCACCCCACGGATACGACGACGGTGATCATGAGTCGCTAGGATGACCGACACTACGTCAACGCAGGTGTTCCAGCGCCGACCCTCCGGCCACCGGGAGGCAGGTTGATCGGCGGCCCCACCTCACGCCAGCCGGAGTAGAACCCGTGAAGCTCTCGGTCATCTCGGAGAACCTCGCCCGCGGCCTCTCGGTCGTGAGCCATGCCGTCTCGAGCCGGAGCACCCTGCCCGTGCTCGCGAACGTCCTCCTCAAGACCGAGGACGCGGGGCTCAAGCTTACGGCCACCAACCTGGAGATCGGGATCACCTACTGGGTCCCCGGCAAGATCGACACCGACGGGGCCATCACCGTCCCCGCCCGGCTCCTGACCGAGATCGTCGGCGGCCTGCCGGCAGGGGAGCGGATCGACCTGGAGGTTCGCCAGGGCGACAGGCTTCACCTCTCCTGCGGCCGTTTCGAGACGACCCTGCGGGGGATCGACGCGGACGAGTTCCCGGCGATCCCGGCGGCCGGCGAGCGGCCCACGACGCGGATCGCCCAGCGGGTGCTTCGTCGTGCCCTGGGAGAAGTCACCTTCGCCGCCGCGAGCGACGAGGCCCGGCCGATACTCACCGGCGTCCTCACCAGGTTCGAGGGTGATCAGCTGACGCTGGCCGCGGCCGACAACTACCGCATCGCCATCTCCACCATCCCGATCCTCGACGCGGTCGAGGAGACGAGCGTGGTGGTCCCGGCCCGCTCCTACAGCGAGCTGGCACGGGTCCTGGCCGACAGCGACGATCCGGTCGACGTCATCCTCGCCCCAGCACGCAACCAGATCATGTTCCACGCCGACGGCGTTGACCTGGTGAGCCGGCTCATCGACGGCCAGTTCCCCAACTACCAGCAGGTCCTGCCGAGCTCGCACGCGACGCGGGTGGAGGTCGACCGCGACGACCTGTTGAAGGCGGTGCGCCTGGCCGCCTACATCGCCAGCGCCTCGGCCAACATCGTCCGGCTGCAGGTGGCCCCCGAGGGCGCCCCCGTGATCACGGTCGGGGCGGCGGCCGACGTCGGCGATCACCAGGGAGCGGTCGACGCGGCCGTCGAGGGCGACAGCACCTCGATCGCCTTCAACGCCCGCTACCTGGCCGACGTGCTGTCCAACGTCGATGCCGACCGGTTCGCCATCGAGCTGCAGGGTCCGCTCGCGCCGGGCGTCTTCCGTCCCGCCGACGGCCGGCCCTACACCCACGTGGTGATGCCGGTCCGGACCACCTCCTGAGCCCGGAGCCCGGCCTGCTCGCCTCGCTCTCGCTCACCGGCTTCCGCGCCTACGCCGCCCTCGAGGCGGTCTTCCCGGCCGGCCCGAACCTTGTCTGGGGCCCGAACGCGGCCGGCAAGACAAGCCTGGTCGAGGCGATCGTGCTCCTCTCGCGCGGCGGCTCCCACCGGACGTCAACCGACGCGGAGCTGGTCCGCTGGGGATGTCCGCTTGCCCGCGCCGAGGGCCGGCTGGTGCCCGACCGGGCGGTCGAGGTCGTCCTGGCCCGCGAGGGACCGTCCTCCGGACGGAAGCGGATCAGGGTCGGCGGCACGCCCCGCCGGTCCGCGGCCCTGCCGGCCGTGCTTCGCTCGGTCGTCTTCGCCCCCGAGGACATGCTCCTCGTGGTCGGTCCGCCCGGGCTCCGCCGGACGGCGCTCGACACCCTGGCTGCCCAGCGCCACCCGGCATACGCCCGGGACCTCGCCAACTACGGACGGGCACTCGCCCAGCGCAATGCCCTCCTCCGGGCGATCCGCGAGGACCAGGCCGGGCGGGACGCCCTGCCGCCGTGGGACGCTGCCGTGCTCGACTCGGGCGCGGCCGTCATCGCCGCCCGGCTCGAGCTGATCGGGGCGCTGGCCGGGCCGCTGGCCGCCGCCCACGCCGAGATCGCCCCGGGCGAGGGACGGTTGACGGTGAGCTACGAGAGCAACGCCGAGCCGCTCCCCGGCGAGGAGCCGCGCGACGCCCTGGCGCGGCGCCTGGCGGAGACGGCCGAGAAAGAGGTCTGGAACGGGACCACGCTGGTGGGGCCCCACCGCGACGACCTCGCCCTCCGGCTCGACGGCCGGGACATGGCCGGCTTCGCCTCCCGCGGCCAGCAGCGGACCGCGATCCTCGCCTGGAAGCTTGCCGAGCTCGACCTGCTGACGCTCGTCGACGGCCGGCCGCCGCTGCTGCTGCTCGACGACGTCTTCTCGGAGCTCGACCCCGACCGGCGGGCTCACCTCGTGCGGCGGATCGCAGCCCTGCCGCAGGCATTCGTGACGACGACGACGCTGACGGACCTCGACCCGGAGCTGCGGGCCCAGGCCTGTGCCTGGCAGGTGGTGCCGGACGGCGGCGACGGGGCCCGCTTGCTCGGCCCGGCTCCGGCCACGGCCGGCCCGGGGCCGGCAGCCGCGGGGGCGCGATGAGCGACCAGCGCGACGAGGGCGCTGTTCGCCGCCGCTCGCCGCGCCGGGTCGGCGAGCTGCTCCCGGACGCGGCACGCGCCCTCGGGCTCGAGGAGGAGCTCCGCCGGGCACGTGCAGGGGTCGCCTGGGAGGCCATCGTGACGGCGCGCGTGCCGGCCGCCGCAGGCGGCTCCCGGGCCATTCGCGTGGAGGGCGAGCTGCTGCTGGTCGAGGCCTCCGCTCCGATCGTCGGCCAGGAGCTCCGGCTGCGCTCCACCGAGCTTGCCGAAGCCTTCGCGGAGGCGACCGGCATCCCGGTCACCGGTCTGCGGGTGGTGGTGGCCGGCGGTATGATCCGGTGACCCTTCGCCCGCCGCACCCGGCTCGCGTCACGGCGAGCACCGGCCCCTCGTCAGAGCCCTACGCATGGCAGCCCGACTGCAGATGAAGCTCGGCGTGATCGCCGAGACAGACCGCCTCGAGGACTCCCCGGACGCCGTCGTCGTGGTCGAGCCGACCATCGGCGCGACCCTCCGGTCGAAGGGGAGCCTGTACCTCATCGTGTCCGCCGGCGGCATCTCGCGCCGGCTGACCGAGGCGACGCGCCTCGTGGCCGACACGGTCCAGGGCGAGTACTACTACGACGAGTCGGCCGGTGTCGGGGTCTGCCTGCAGAAGGCCGTCCGGACCGCCAGCCGCCGTCTTGCCGCGCAGCGGGACCGGCTGGGGCTTGGCAGCGACGGCAGCAGGCCGGTCGGGCTGGTTGCGGCCGTCGTCCGCGGCAACGAGCTGTACGTCGTGTCGACCGGCCCCGCGGAGGCCTACCTCGTCCGCCAGGCGCACCTGCTCACGCTGCCCGACGTCAACCGGGGCCCCGGGCTGCCCGACGATGAGCACGTGCCGGCAGTCTGGCGGGGCGAGATCTCGGTGGGCGATTCGGTCATCCTCGTCTCGTCCAACATCGCCGCCCGCCTCGGGCCCGACGAGCTCAAGGACGCGGTTGTGACCCTCCATCCCCAGGCCGCCATGGAGCATCTCCACCGGCGCTTCGTGGCCGCCGGCGGCTCCGGCAGCGACGGCGCGCTGGCGCTCGAGGCGGCCGAAGTGTCGGCCACGGCCCGCGGCCCGAAGCCCGTGGCGGCCCGGCCGGCGGAGCCCCTCGCCGGGCAGCCCGACCGCTCGCCGATTCCGCTGGCCGACTCGGTCGGCGCCGCCGGCGCAGCCGTCTCGGGCGGAGCCAGCCGGGCGAAGGCGGCTGCCGGGGGAGCGGCGGGCGGCATTCTCCGCTGGGCCCAGGACCTGCTTCCCCGGCGCGGTCCCATCTACCGCCGCGTGACCCCGGCGGCCAGCCGGCGCGATGCCCAGCGTCGCGCCGCGGTCGGCGCGCTGCTCTTCGTCGGCGTCCTGGCGGCGCTCGGCCTGGGGGCGTGGTGGCTGGGCGGCCGGACCCCGGGGCCGGATCTGCCTGGGATCGGCGCCGGCGAGAAGGCGCTGGCGGCCGCCCGGGAGGACGTCCAGCTCGTGTTCGACAACGGGTCGGATCTCGTCGTCGACGACCCGCGCAAGGCCAAGGAGCTGCTCCTCGACGCCCACGACCAGCTCGGGCTGGCCACCGAGGCGGGGATCCCGGCGACGGCCACCGCGCCGCTGCTGAACCGGGTGGTCGGCGGCCTCGACCGGCTGTGGGGCATGGTCGACGTCGCCCCCAGGGAGGAGTTCTCCTTCGCCGGCCAGGACACGCCCTTCGACCTGGCCGGCCTCGCCCGCGGCCCGGACGGGGCGCCCTACGTCCTTGACCGG
>JAGDMV010000036.1 GCA_017860675.1 Chloroflexota bacterium | reverse complement strand
GGCGGCCTGCACCTGTGCGGCTGGGATCATGCCGAAGCGGAGGAGGAGGCGGCGATGCGCGCCCTGGAGCGGACGCTGCTCGGCTGCGCCGGCGGAGGTGACGTCGGCACCGGCTGAGGCGGATCATGGGCGGCGACGCGGGCGACGAGCCAGGCGACCGAGAGGAGGTCCCGATGACCGAGCGGAAGCGGATGACCCTGCCGGACCTGTTCGCCAAGGTGGCGGCGGGCGCGCCCATCACCTGGCTCACCTGCTACGACTACCCGACGGCCTACCTCCAGGACCGGGCCGGGGTGGACATGATCCTCGTCGGGGACAGCCTGGGCATGACCATGCTCGGCTTCGATTCCACCCTGCCGGTCACGATGGACGACATGATCCGCCACGCCGCCGCGGTGCGGCGCGGGGCGCCCAATGCCTGGCTGGTCGGCGACATGCCCTACATGAGCTACCAGCCCAGCGTCGAGACGGCCATCCGCAACGCCGGCCGCTTCATGGCCGAGGCCGGCTGCGACTCGGTGAAGCTCGAGGGCGGGGCGGAGATGGCCGACCGCGTGGCCGCCATCGCCCGGGCCGGCATCCCGGTCATCGGCCACCTTGGGCTCACCCCCCAGAGCGTGTCCGCCCTCGGCGGGTTCCGGCTGCAGGGCAAGGGGGCCGTCCAGGCGAAGAAGATCCTCGACGACGCCAAGGCCCTCGAAGACGCAGGCGCCTTCTGCATCCTCCTCGAGCTCGTGCCCGACCGCGTCTGCGCCCTCGTCACCGAGCGGGCGGGGCACTGCATCATCATGGGCCTCGGATCGGGGCCTCACGCCCACGGCCAGCTGCTCATCTACCACGACGCGTTCGGCCTCTACCCCAAGTTCACGCCACGAATGGCCAAGGTGTTCGCCGACGCCGGGGCGGTCATCCGCGAGGGCCTGGAGGCCTACGTCCGCGAGGTCACCGAGGGGACGTTCCCGGCGCCCGCCAACTGGTTCGGGATGAAGGACGAGGAGTACGACGAGCTGCTCCGGCTGCTCGGCTGAGCCGGCCCCGGCACGCGGCACGCGGCCCGGCGACACGGGTGGGGCGACCCGCCGAACCCCCCACAGGAGGCATCGATGACCACCGACATCCGCCGCCGACTGGCCATCCCGGCGGCGCGGCTCGACGAGCTGAACGCCCTGCTGCTCGACCCCGACACGCGTGTCGTCAACGACATCCTGGCCGTCGTCGCCCGCCACGGGACGCCGGAGGAGATCAACCGCCGGGCGCGCGAGGCAGGACGGCTGCCGGTCCTCCTCGAGCGGGTCCGGGCCGCCCGGCCCGACTACCTGGCCGACCTGGAGTGGCTGGCCGAGCAGCGCGACCGGGGCGCGTTCGTCAGCGTGGCCGAGTACCGCCGCAGCGTCCTCGGCGAGCGGGCCGCGACGACCGTCTTCCACGACGAGAGTGCTGTGACGCTCGAGGTGAGCGCCCTGCAGTACTTCCCGTGGGTCATCGCTGCAGCACGCCGGGCGATCGAGGGGCGGTCGCTCCTGCCGGGTCGCTGGATCCGCGTCCGGAGCATGAAGGAGCAGGAGGCCGACGGCGACCTGCCTGCGGTGGCGGCGGCCATGCAGATCATCGGCGCCAGCGTGGTCGAGACCCTCGACACGAAAGGCACCGACGGCTCCAACGTCCACCTCGACGGCCCGGCCACGATCACCGGCTACTTCGGCGGCGTCGGCCAGCCCAACGATCACCCCCTGCGCTGGCTCGACGAGTACCTCTTCTACTACACGACCTACGGGGTGCGCCAGGTCCTCAACGTCAACAGCGGGACCGTGCTGGCCGGCTACATCCTGCATCGCCTGGGGGTCGACATCGAGTTCAAGATCTCGGTCTTCATGGGCAACGACAACCCGCTGGCGGCGCTCTGGACGCTGGTCGGCGCGAAGCTCTTCGCCCGCGACGACGGCAGCACGCCCCTGGTCGGCTTCAACTGGAGCAACTCGGTCGACAACGAGACGCTCGAGGTCACGGCCGCGATCCGGCGGGCGCTCGGCTTCGAGGACGCCGTCCGCTTCGAGCACCACATCACCGAGACCCAGAAGAGCATCGTCCGCCAGCCGTACGATCGCCGGGACGAGCTGGTGGACCTGGCGGGCCGGGTGGTCAACATCTCGGCCAAGCACGAGGGCGGCGACCCGGTCGTGGACGCCGGGCGCGCTCACCCGTCCGACATCCTCGACTACTTCCGCGAGCGGACGGAAGTCGTGGCCAGCGGCGACTGGGACGCGCTGCTGCTCAACTTCCTCGACAAGGTGGACGCCACGAACCACACGGCGCGGGCGCTCACCGAGCACGGGCTCAGCTTCATCGCCGCCCGCAACCTGCACCGCTGAGGGGCTCGCGAGCTGGTCGGCCCCCGGTGGCAGCATCGCCGCCGACCGCCGCTGGTACCAGTCGTCGTCGGCCACAATGGGACCTTCGACCCTTACCGACGAGCGCCCGGCATCCCTATCCTCGCCCACGAGACCCCACCGGACCGCTCAGGCGCGGCCCGCGGGTCGAAGGGGCCGGGCGACCGGCCCGGGCCGCATCCGCGACCGTGGCCGGCCGCGGATCGGGCAGGGAGGCTTGTCGATGTCCAGGCGGCGCGCCCAGGCGGCACGGCTCGTGTCGCTCCTCGTCGCATCCCTTCTCCTCGCCGGCTGCGGCGCGGCGGCGACGCCGGCACCCTCGGCCGGCCCCAGCGCCACGGCGGAGGCCAGCGCCGGCCCGCCGGCCGCGTCCGGCGTCGTGTCCAAGCTCGAGGACGTCCAGGGGGCGGTCGTCCAGATCGAGTCGCAGGGCACCTTCGTCGATCCCGGCGAGGGCGAGACGACCGGGGCCGGGCGTGGCACCGGTGCGATCATCGATCCGTCCGGAATCGCGGTCACCAACAACCACGTGGTGACCGGCGCCGCCCTGATCAAGGTCTGGATCGGCGGCGACACGACCAGGACCTACAACGCCAAGGTCCTCGGCGTGTCGGAGTGCTCCGACCTGGCCGTGATCGACATCGAGGGCGACGGCTTCCCGTACCTCTCCTGGTACGAGGCCGCCCCCAAGGTCGGCCAGGAGGTCTACCTCGCCGGCTACCCGCTGGGGGAGCCCGAGTACACGCTCACCAAGGGCATCGTGTCCAAGGCCGACGCCCCGGGCGACACGACCTGGGCCTCCGTCGACACCGTGGTCATGCACGACGCCCAGGCCAACCGGGGCAACTCCGGCGGGCCGCTCATCACCCCCGACGGCCAGATCGTGGCCGTCGAGTTCGCCGGAAACCAGGCCGACCAGTCGTTCGCCATCGGCGTCAAGGAGGTGAACCGCGTCTTGTCCGACCTGCGGTCCGGCAAGGACGTGACCTCGATCGGTGTGAACGGGCAGGCGGTGGCCGACGATGCCGGCAACAGCGGCATCTGGGTGGCTTCCGTCGCCTCCGGCTCGCCGGCCGACGAGGCCGGCGTCAAGCCCGGCGACCTCATCACCCGGATCGAGGGCCTGCCCCTGGCCGCCGACGGCACGATGGGCGACTACTGCGACATCCTCCGCTCCCACGAGCCGACCGACGAGCTGAAGATCCAGGTCTGGCGCCCGACCACGAACCAGGTCCTCGAGGGGAATCTCAACGGACCGGCCCTGGCATTGGTCGAGACGCTCGGCGGCAACCCCGAGGCCACGCCGGCCCCGACCTCCGGTGCGACGCCGGAGCCGGGCACAACCGCGGCGCCCGCCGACTACGCCTACGTAGCCGTCTCCGAGGAGAACGGCAGGCTGACGACCGAGCTGCCGAGCGAGTGGTCCGACACGAGCACGGGCGACTGGACCCGCAACGACGAGGTCGTCGGGGCACGCATCGGCGCCTCGACCAACTACGACACCTGGGTCGACGAGTACACGGTGCCCGGCATCTTCCTCGGCGTGTCGACGGCACTCGCCGGAACGGCCGTCGAGAGCGAGCTCGACTCGCAGAAGACGACCTTCGAGAAGGACTGCACCTACGACTCGCGGTTCGACTTCAACTCCTACGGCTACACGGGCAAGTTCGACGCGTACCGCAACTGCGGCGGCACGTCGAACTCCTTCTACGTCGTGGTCCTGAAGCCGGAGGACGGCAGCCACCTCGTCATGGCGCAGGTCGTCGTGCTCGGCGACCGCGACCTGATGGCCACGGACCACGCCATCGAGACGCTCAAGGTGTCGATGCCGTAGCCCGGGCGGCCCGACGGCCGCCTCCGCTGCCCCGGCCGCACTCTCCGCTCCGGGCATTCTCGAACGCCGGCCCGCGCTCCCCGAGGACGCGGGCCGGTCGGCGTCCGGCCCGGCTGGGTGGACACCCAGCTGGCTGCCCGGCCTGCCCCCGGCCCGCCCGAAGGGATACCATCGCCCGGGGCCCGCCCGACGCGGACACGGGCCCGTTTGGCGTGCGCGAGTGCCGCGCGCGGCGCGGCGGCGACGGAGGCAGGGTGAAGATAGTCGTGGGCCTGGGCAACCCGGGCGAGCAGTACGCACGGACCCGCCACAACATCGGCTGGATGGTGCTCGACCGGATCGCCGATCGAGCCGGCTGGGCCGGCCGGGGCAGGAACCGGGACGCCTCCGCCGTGGTGATGGGTCACTACCGCGGGCTCGACCTGGTGCTGGCCAAGCCCCTGACCTACATGAACGACTCCGGGGTCGCGGTGCGCAAGGTCCTCGCCCGCCAGCGTGCGCCGCTGCACGAGCTGCTCGTTGTCGTCGACGACTTCAGCCTGCCGTTCGGCAAGATGCGCTTCCGCGAGGGCGGCAGCGCCGGCGGTCACAACGGCCTCCGCTCGATCATCGACGAGCTCGAGAGCGAGGCCTTCCCCCGACTGCGGATCGGCATCGGCGAGCCCGATCGCGACGCGGTCGACCACGTCCTGTCGGTGTTCCATCCGACGGAGCGGCAGCGACTTGACGAGCTCCTCGACGCGGGCGCGGACGCGGTGGAGGCCTGGGCCCGCGACGGCCTGTCGAAGGCGGCCAACCGCTACAACGCCTTCACCCTCCGGGTGGCCGACGACGCGCGGACCGCGCCGGCCGGTGATGTCGACGGGCCGCCGGGCCCCGACGGGATCCGGCGGACACGGACCGGCTGGCGCAAGGTCCGGCCCGGCACGCCGGAGTGACCGGTCTCCGCGGCGCCCGCCGCGGCGCGCGCCCGACTGCCGCGTCCGAGGCCGGCGAGGTGACCGGCCGGCGGCGCATCCCGGATCTGTCGGCGCTGCCGCCGCTGCTGGAGCCGACGCCGCCGTTCCGCGCCCTGCTCGCCGCCCTGGGGTCGGAGGCGGGGCGGGCGACCGGAACGCCCGCCGCCGGCGCGACTCCTCCGCGGTCAGTCGGCGCGGCTACCCCGCCTCGTGGCCGCCATGCATCCCTGACGACCATCCCCCACGGGGCCAAGACATACCTGGCCGCGGCCCTCGCCCTTGCCGGCGGAGAACGCCTCTGCTGGATCGCGCGCGACGCGGAGATCGGCGACCGGGTGGCCGAGGAGCTGGTGGCCTGGCTCGGCGACCCCCGCTCGGTCGTCGTGCTCGAGCCGCGCACAGCCCTCGCCTACGAGCGGAGCGAGCTGGTCCGCGACGAGTCGGCGGCGCGGGTCGCGGCGCTGGCCGCCTGGCGGAGCGGCAGCGCCCACGTCCTGGTCGCCTCCGTCCAGGCTCTCCTCCAGCCGACGCTCGGGCCGGCCGAGCTGCCGGACACGCCGCGCGTCATCCGCGTCGGCGAGCGCGCCCGGCTCGGCGACCTCCTGCACGAGCTCTACAGGCTCGGTCACGAGCCGGTCGCCGAGGTCGCGGGGCGTGGCGAGTTCGCCCGCCGGGGCGGGATCGTGGACGTCTTCCCCGCCGGCTCCGAGCTCCCGGTCCGGATCGAGCTGTTCGGAGACGAGGTCGACTCGGTGCGGGCCTTCGACCCGGCCGACCAGCGCTCCGTCCGTGCCATCGAGTCTGTCGCCCTCCTGCCGGCCAGCGAGTTCCTGCTCCCAGGCGAGGGCGTCGCTGGCCTCCGTGCCCGGCTCGGACGGCTGGCCGGGCGGCTGCCGGAGCGGCTGGCTGCCGACCTGGCCCGGCTCGAGGGGAGCGTCGTGGCCGGGACGCCGGCGCGGGAGGCGGCGCGCGGCGGGATGTCGGGGACGCGTGCGCTGGCGGTGGGCGATGCGGCCGAGGTCTGGGCGGCGATCGTCTGCTCCTCGTTCGGGCTGGACCACCTCGCACCGGGCACGCTTCTCGTCCTCGACGAGCCGGGCGAGATCGCCGCCGCAGCCGACTTCCTGTGGGAGCAGGCCGGCGAGCGACGGGCGGACCTGGTGGCAGCGGGCGAGCTGCCCGACGGATGGCCCGAGGCGTACATGCCGCCGCGGACCTGGAAGAGCCGGCTGCTCGGCGCCCGGACCCTCGAGCTGACCTGGGAACCCGGCCAAGCCGTCGCCATCGGCGGCGGGCCGGCCTGCGAGGACCCCTTCGGCTGGCGCGAGCCGGTCCTGCCGGCCGGCCGGTCGGCGGCGCTCGGGCGAGCGGTGGCCGGCTGGCGGGCCGAGGATCCGCCGCGCCGGGTCGTGATCGCCTCCGACCAGGCGCCGCGTCTCGAGGAGGTCCTCGCCGACGCCGGCCACCCGGTGGGGACGGCGATGCGACCGGAGATCCCGCCCCCGGGCGCGGTGGCGCTCGTCGGGCGCAGCCTCAACGCCGGCTTCGGGGGCGGCCCGGACGGACTGGTTCTCGTCACCGATCGCGAGCTCTTCGGGGCGGTCCGGGTGCGCCGCCCGAAGGCGCTGCGGCGCGTCGTGCCGCGCGACATCCTGGAGCGCCTCCAGCCGGGCGACCTGGTCGTCCACGTCGACCACGGCATTGCCCGCTACGAGCGGATGCTCCGGCGCGGCGTCGCCGGCGAGGAGCGCGACTACCTGGAGCTGGCCTTCGCCGCCGGCGACCGCATCTTCGTGCCGCTCGAGCAGGTGAACCGGGTCAGCCGCTATGCCGGGGCCGAGCGCCCCTCCCTGTCCCGCCTGGGTGGCGGCGAATGGGCCCGGACGAAGGCGCGGGTCAGGAAGGCCGTGAGCGACCTGGCCGAGGAGCTGCTGGCCCTGTACGCGGCCCGTGCGGCTGCCGCTGGCCATGCCTTCGCCGCGGACACGCCCTGGCAGCAGGAGCTCGAGGCGTCGTTCCCCTACGAGGAGACGCCCGACCAGCTGCGGGCGACGGACGAAGTCAAGGCCGACATGGAGGCGACCCGGCCGATGGACCGGATCGTGGTCGGCGACGTCGGCTACGGCAAGACGGAGGTGGCGCTGCGAGCCGCCTTCAAGGCGATCCAGGACGGCCGGCAGGTCGCCGTCCTCGTGCCGACCACCGTCCTGGCCGACCAGCACCTGCGGACCTTCGGCCAGCGCTTCGCCGCCTTCCCGGTCACCCTCCGGCTCCTCTCCCGGGCCGTCCCGCCGAAGGAGCAGGCGGCCACCCTCGCGGGGCTGGCGGCGGGCGCGATCGACCTGGTCGTCGGCACGCACCGGCTGCTGTCGCGCGATGTGCACTTCCACGACCTGGGGCTGCTCGTGGTCGACGAGGAGCAGCGCTTCGGGGTGGCGGCCAAGGAGCGCCTCAAGCAGCTGCGGCGCGAGATCGATGTGCTCACGCTGTCGGCCACGCCCATCCCGCGGACCCTGAACCTGGCACTCGTGGGGGTTCGGGACCTGTCGGTCATCGAGACCCCGCCCGAGGACCGCCTGCCGATCCAGACGCGAGTCGCCGAGGCGTCAGCCGGCCTCGTCCGCGACGCGATCCTTCGTGAGCTGGACCGCGGCGGCCAGGTCTTCTACGTCCACAACCGGGTCGAGACCATCGAGGCCCAGGCCGAGCAGCTGCGGCGGCTCCTGCCCGGCGCCCGGATCGTCGTCGGCCACGGCCAGATGGACGAGGGCACGCTCGAGCGGGTGATGCTCGCCTTCGCCGGGGGCGACGCGGACGTCCTCGTCTGCACCACGATCATCGAGAGCGGCCTCGACATCCCCAACGCAAACACGATCGTCATCGACCGGGCGGACGCCCTCGGCCTGGCCCAGCTCTACCAGCTGCGCGGGCGGGTCGGCCGCAGCAGCCGGCGGGCCTACGCCTACCTGCTCTACCGCCGTCAGGAGCGACTGTCCGACGACGCCCGCAAGCGGCTCCAGGCGATCTTCAACGCCTCCGAGCTCGGGGCCGGCTTCCAGATCGCCCTGTCCGACCTGGAGATCCGCGGCGCCGGCAACATCCTCGGCGCGGAGCAGTCGGGCCACATGGCCGCGGTCGGCTTCGACCTCTACACGCGGCTGCTGGGCGAGGCCGTGGAAGAGCGCAAGGCGGCGCACGAGGGACGCGCGCCGGAGCTGCCCTCGGCCGGGGCGACGGTCGACCTCCCGGTGGACGCGCACCTGCCCGACGCCTACGTTCCCGACGAGGCCCAGAAGCTGGAGCTCTACCGGCGCCTGGCCCGGACCCGTACGAGCGGCGACCTGGCCGCATTCCGCCAGGAGGCGATCGACCGCTTCGGGCCGCTGCCTCCTCCCGCCCTGCGCCTGCTCGAGGTGGTCGAGCTCCGGCTGGCGGCGGAGGCGGCCGGGATCGCCTCGATCGCCCGCGAGGAGGGCCAGCTCGTCGTCCGCTTCGGCGCGGGAATCAGCAGGGCGGAGGCGATGCGGCTCCTCGCCGGGGCGCAGCTCCCCGGCGCCCGGCCGTCGGACCTGGCATTCGGAGCCAACCAGGTGCGCGTCCGAGCTCCGCAGGACCCGGCCCTCGCCTGGCGGCTGTCTCACGCGCTGGTAGCCCGCATCGGCGCGGCTCGTGCCGAGGGGGCCTGAGGGCGGCGCCCCGCCGCGCCGCTGACCAAGGCAACGACCCGGCCGCGAGCCGGGCAGGTGGGCTCCGCCGCTACTCCTGCGCGGGCGCGAAGCGGTAGCCGATCCCGTAGACAGTGAGCACGTAGCGGCGGCCGGGGGCCGCTTCGGCGAGCTTCGCCCGCAGGTTGCGCATCGTCACCCGCAGCACGTGGAGATCGTCCGCGTAGCCCGGTCCCCAGACCGTCCGCAGCAGGTCGGCATGGCCGATGGCCTCGCCCGGTCGCTCCGCGAGACGGACCAGGAGGCGGTACTCGGTGGGGCTGAGATGGACCGGCCGGCCGGCTGCGTACACCTGGTGGCTGCGCGCGTCGACAACCAGGCCCGGACGGCGGATCTCCTGGCCCTGGTCGTCGAGGCCGCCCCAGCTGATGGCCCGCCGCAGCGCGGCGGCGACCCTCGCCATCAGCTCGGGAAAGCTGATCGGCTTGGTCACGTAGTCGTCGGCGCCGAGCCCCAGGCCGCGCACCTTGTCCGCCTCGGCGTCGCGGGCGGTGACGAACAGGATGGGGACCCGGCTCCGCTCCCGGATCTGCTCGATGACGCCCCAGCCGTCGAGGCCAGGCAGCCCCACGTCGAGCAGGACCAGGTCGGGGCGGGCCTCGTCGACCAGGCGCAGTGCCTCGCCGCCGTCGGCCGCGACCAGCGGCCGCCAGCCGTGCCGCTCGAGCCAGAGGACGGCGAGCTCGGCGAACTCGGGTTCGTCCTCGACGACGAGGATGCGCTCGGCGTGGCCGGGCGGGGTGGGGTTCGCGCCCGTCATCGGCCCGGGCCGGCCACGGGGTCCCCGGTGGTCGGCGTCCCGTCGCGGTCCGCACCACCGGCCGCGGATGCAGGTGCGCCCGCCCCGTCGCCCCTTGCCGTTGCGCCTGCCCCCACCGCGGGGGCAGGGAGCGCCCGTCCCGCGACCCGCCCGCGCGGCACCTCCACTGGGAGGCCGAACGAGATCGAGGTGCCCCTGGTGGTCGCGTCGAGCCGGATCCAGCCGCCGTGCGCCTCCACCAGCCGCCGGCAGATGTACAGGCCGAGACCGCTGCCGGGGACCCGCGATTCGCGCACCGCCTGCCCCCGGAAGAAGCGCTGGAAGGCGTGCTCCTGCTCCTCCGGCGGGATGCCCCGGCCGTTGTCGGCGAAGGTCACCACCGCCATCTCCCGGTCAGGCCGGCGAGCGCGGATCGTGATCCGGGCGCCTCGCCCGCCGTACTTGGCGGTGTTGGCGGCGAGGTTGGCCAGGACCTGGTGCAGCCGGACGGGATCGACGTCCACCTTCGGCAGGTTGTCGGCGAGGTCCACGGCCACCGGCGGGGCACCGGGCAGCTCGGCCTGCTCGGCCGCGAACGCGCGGATGACACCTGCCAGGTCGACCGGGCGGCGATGGAGGACGAAGCCGTCACTCTCGAGGTGGGAGATGTCCATCACCTCGTCGACAAGCGTCGTCAGCCGATCGACGGCGGCGCCGATCTGGACGAGATGGCGGCGCCGGGCCTCGGCGTCGAGGTCGAGATGGAGCAGGCTCTGGGCGTGTCCGCTGATCAGGGCCAGCGGGGTGCGCAGCTCGTGCGAGATCGTGGCCACGAAGCTCGACTTGAGATCGTCGAGGGCGCGATCGGCGCGAAGATCGCGGAAGACCGCGACGGCGCCGGCATGAGTGCCGGTCATCGGCGCGTAGCTGGCCGAGACCGGGATCTCGGTCCCGTCGCGGTGGCGGACAAGCTCCTCGCGGCTGGCGATCGCCCGCCCGCCGGCGATCACCTCGGCGAACGGGCAGCGCGCCCCGCACAGCCGGTCGGGCCCGTCGCCGCAGCCGAGGAAGGTCGCGCAGGTGCAGCCCACGGCCTCGCGGGCCGGCCGCCCGACGAGGCGGGCTGCCGCCGCGTTCAGGCGCACGATCCGCAGGTCGGGGTCGACCGCCACGATCGCGTCGCTCGCTCCCTCGAGAATCGCGGCCAGCGTGGCGCGCTCGCCGGCGAGGCTGTCGCGCAGCTGGGCCGAGCGGAAGGCCAGGCCGAGCTCGCGCCGGACCAGGCCGAGGTAGCGCGTGTGGGCCGGGTCCAGGGCCGTTCCCGGCGCCGGCGCCACCGCCACGAACCCGATCGCCTCACGGGCAACACCGCGCCCCGCGGCACCGCGGCTCTCCTCCAAGGCCACGCCGAACCAGCCTCTCGCGCGCGCCCATGCCGCGACCGCGGCGGCGTCCGGTAGCCGGGCGGGCAGGTCCGCGCCGCGGTCCACGCCCGCCGTCGCGACGATCTCGACCGGGCCGCCGGCGGGAGACGCCAGCCAGAGGGCCGCGGCGCCGGCGCCCGTCGCCCGGCCGATCTCGGCCAGCACGGCGTCGGCCAGCGGCTCCAGCGGGTCGCCCGAGGCCAGCAGCTGGCTGAGCTGGTACTGGGCGAACATCGTGTCGGCCTCGCGCTGGGCCTCGTCGAAGACGCGACGCCGCTCGGCCTCGAGCTCGGCGATCCGGCGGCGCAGGTCGGCATCCATGTCCATCCCTCAGCCCTCCATGAGGGGAGGGTCGCGGCGGGCGGCCATCGCCCAGACCAGCAGGTAGCAGGAGGTCGCTCCCGGGTCCTGGTGGCCGCGCGAGCGCTCACCGAGCCTGAGGGCCAGCCCGCGCCGGGCCACCAGGGGCGTGGTGGCCCGCATCCCGTCCCTCGCTGCATGGGCCGCCCGCCGCAGCCCGACACGGAGGCCACAGCCGCTCGCCGCCGCCGTGGACAGGGCGGTCGTGGCCGGGTCGAGCGCGTCGAGGATCGTCTTGTCGCCGACCGCGCAGCGACCCCGCCGCGCGAGGGCACGACGGCCGGCGTCGAGGCCGTCGGCCAGCGCCGCCAGGTCGAGCTGCCGGCGGCCGTCCAGGGCGAAGCCAGCCTCGATGAAGGCCGTGCCGTACAGGGGCCCGCTTGCCCCACCGACGCTCTCGACCAGCACGTGCCCCGTCCGTCGCAGGATCTCGCCCGGCTCGGCCCCATCCCCCGGCGCAGCCTGCTCGCCGAGCGATCGCAGCACCGCCTCGAGGCCGGTCCGCATGTTCGTGCCGTGGTCGCCGTCGCCGAGGGCCGCGTCGAGCCGGTCGAGCAGCTCCTCATGGCGGGCGATGGCGGCCGCGGCGCGACGCAGGAAGGCGACGACGTCGCCGGCGCCGAGCGTCTCGTCGTCGTTCCCGGTGGCCGGGCGCCCGTCGACGGGCGGGCCTATCCTCATCGTGGCCAAGTCTAGCGGCCGGCAGGCCGGGCGACCCTGGGT
>JAGDMV010000151.1 GCA_017860675.1 Chloroflexota bacterium | reverse complement strand
CCGAGCCCGTCGTTGCCGAGCCCCAGCGGGCTCATGCCGGTCGCCAGCGCCACGGCCTCGCCGCCGCTCGAGGCGCCGGGGGTCCGGGATCGGTCCCAGGGGTTCACGGTCGCCCCGTAGAGCTCGCTGTCGGTGTGCCAGCGAACCGCGAAGGTGGGCAGGTTGGTGCGACCGATCGGGATCGCCCCGGCTGCCCGGAGCCGCTCGACCGCGGGAGCGTCTGCGCTCGGATACGAGCCTGCCAGCGCCCTGGCTCCCTGGGTGGTCGGCGTGCCGGCCAGGTCGATGTTCTCCTTGACGGTGAAGGGGACGCCGTGGAACGGTGGGAGGTCGCCGCCGGTGGCGAGCGCACGGTCGGCCGCCTTCGCCGCCTCGACGGCTCGCTCGCCCAGGACGACGGTGACGGCGTTGACCGCCGGGTTGACGGCCCCGATCCGGCGCAGGTGGGCCTCGACGACCTCCTGGCTGGACGCCCGCCCGGACCTGATCGCCGACGCGAGCTCCGTGGCGCTCATGCGCCAGAGGTCGACTGCGGTCGCGTCGCTCATGCTTGCACCCCTCGCAGCACTTGCCGGTCGCGCGCCGAGGGCCGCTGCCCGGTCCGCCAGTTCACGCCGGCACCGGCTCGGCAGCGCGATCGCCGAGCAGCGCCTGCCACTCTCGCTCCATGCCCGTCATCAGCACGTCCAGGTCGGGGAAGCCCCTCGCGTCCGCCGTCACCACCAGGTAGACCCGGCCCGCGTACGAGAACGCGCACAGCGTCAACGCGATGTTGCCGATCAACTGGATGATCGGCACGATGTCGAGGATCCGGGCCCCGAAGACGTACATCGGCACGGGCGGCCCGACCACGTTGGTGACCAGCACGTTCACCGCCCGCTGGTGGAGGTTGACGTACCGTCCGATCGGGGTCGCCGACAGCGCGACCATCGCCCCCATGATGGCGGCCGCCCGCGGCACCGACTTGGCCCTGCCGGTCCGCCGGACGATCAGGTCGAGCCGGCGCTGAGCGTCGGCTTGCCAGGCCGGCAAAGGCAGCACGATCGTCCCCGCCTGGTTGTCGACCGTCCCATCGGCCGCAGCCCGCGTGGAGACCGCCATGCCCGCGACGAGCTCGACGCCGGCGACGGACTCCCCGCGCGACAGCAGCAGCCGGCGAAGCCCTCCCGTCCAGAGGTCCAGTACCACGTCGTTGAGCTTGCCGCCGTGGGCGTGAGCCGCCTCCTTCACCGCCGCGAGATCGAGCCGAAGGAACGCCACTCTACGGCCGGCCCGGACGACACGGTTGAGGGAGGTGCGCGGTGCGCTCGTCCGCCCGAGCGAGCGACGCGTCACCAGGGCGAAGGTCCGCACTGTGCCCGCCACCTGCCGTGGATGCGCCAGCATGGCGACCCCGCGCCCGACGGCCCGGGCCTTGCCGGCGACGTTGTCGGTCAGCAGCGGCCAGCCACCCGGGATCGGTCCGGGCGCCCACGGGGCTGGCATTGGGTCCGGGGCGTCCGCTTCCACGTCGAACAGCGACCCCATGACCGCCACCGCTGCCGTCCCGTCAGCCACCGCGTGGTGGAGCTTCAGCAGGACCCCGACGCGGCCATCGCCGAGGCCGGTCAGGAACCAGAGCTCCCAGAGCGGGCGCGAACGGTCCAGCAGGGTCGCGTAGATGCGGCTGGCGGTCTCCAGGAGCTGATCGTCACCCCCGGGAGCGTCCACGGCCGTCTCGTGAACGTGGTGCTCGATCGAGAAGCGGTCGTCGTCGACCCAGAGCGGGCCGCCCCGCAAGCGTCCCGGGAGGTAGACGCGCCGCCGCAGCTCCGGCACCCGGGCCAGGCGCAGGGCCAGCCGGTCCATGATCTCGGCCAGCCTGAGCTGCCCGGAGGCATTCAGCAGCGGCCCTCCCTCCACGATTGCCAGGCCGCCGAAGTGGCAGGGCCAGGCGGCGCTCTCGTCCCGGAGGTACATCCGGTCGAAGCCGGTCAGCCGGGCGAACCGGTCGCGTCCGCGGGCGGCGTGCCGGCTCGCCCCGGTGCCCGGGCCGCTCATCGACCCGCCCCCTTCGCGACCCCCTGGTGAAGATCAGCGGAGGTCCGAGGAGGATCGTGCCGCCCAGCGGCCGCACGAACAGGCCCATCTGCCGGGCGATGGCCGCGACGCGGTTGTCAACCTGCATCTGGGGCGGGAGCCCCTCCTGCCCGGGGACGTCCCGCGTCAGCTCGACGGCCGCGAAGAGCCCCAGCCCGCGCACGTCGCCGACGATCGGATGCGCCCGGAGCCCATCCAGGAGCCCGAGCAGGTAAGCGCCGACAGTGGCGGCGTTCCCGACGAGATCCTCACGCTCGATGATCCTGATGTTGGCCAGCGCTGCCGCCGCCGAGACCGGATGCCCGCCGAAGGTGTGAACATCGAAGAAGATCGGGATCGCCTCGGCGATCCCGCGCCGCGCGATGGCCGCCGCCATCGGCGCGTAGCCGCTGGTGAGGCCCTTGGCCACGACCATGATGTCGGGGACCACCTCGGAGTGGTCGACGCCGAACCAGCGACCCGTCCGGCCGAACCCGCAGACCACCTCGTCCGCGATGAGCAGGACCCCGTACCGGTCGCAGACCTGGCGCACCTTGCCCAGGTACCCGGGCGGCGGCACGATGCAACCGGCCGTCGACATGATCGGCTCGAGGATGACGCACGAGACCAGCTCCGGGTCGCTGCCCAGGATCGCCTGCTCGATCGTGGTGGCGCAGGCGAGCTCGCAGCCGGGGTGCGTCAGCGCCAGCTCGCACCGGTGGCAGTAGGGCGGCATGGCACTGGTGAAGCCGGCCGCCGGGACGACCGGGTCGGCGGCTCGCCGGAACACGCCGAAGCCGGGGCTCCAGCCGGTGGCCGACAGCGCCCCCGCGGTCGCGCCGTGGTAGGCATACCGCAGGGACACGACCTTGTACCGCCGGCCCTGGCCGTTGGCCTCGTGGTACTGGCGGGCGAGCTTGATCGCCGCCTCGACTGCCTCCGAGCCGCTGCTGCAGAAGGTCGAGGCCGACAGGTCGCCCGGCGCCAGCTCGGCGAGCTTCCGGGCCAGCTCGATCGTGACGACGCTCGTCGTCGCGTACGGGCTGGTGTAGGCGAGCCTCACAGCCTGCTCGTACATCGCCCGGGCGATCTCCTCCCGCCCGTAGCCGGCAAGCACCGCGAACACGCCGCCGGACAGCGCGTCGAGGTACTCGCCGCCGTCCGCGTCGTACAGGAGCGCCCCCGCTCCGCGCTCGAGCACCCAGGGGCCGGTCTGGTTCAGCAGCTCCTTCGGGGTCGCGTGGAAGATGATCCTGGCGACCGCCTCCTGCTTGAGCCGGCCGAGATCCTCGGTCTGCATCCTCATCGCCTCACCTGTTCACCGGGCTGCCGCCTCCGGGCCGGTCACCGGTCGCCGCCGCTGCCTGCTCTTGCTCGGCCAGCACCCGGCGCAGGACCTTGCCGGTGAACGCGAGCGGGAGCTCGGCCCGGAACTCCACCACCTTCGGCACCTTGTAGGAGGCGAGCCTGGCGTGGAGGAACGCCAGGATCTCGCCGAGGTCTGCCTGCGCGCCCGTGCGCAGGACGACGAACGCCTTCGCCCGTTGGTCCACCCCGCCGACCGGGACCCCGATGACCGCCGCCTGGCGCACCTTGGGATGCGTGGAGAGCACGTCCTCGATCTCGTTCGGGTAGACCTTGAGGCCGCCGGCAGCGACGATGACGTCCTTCTTGCGATCGACGATCCGGAAGTAGCCCTCGGCCGACATCTCGGCGATGTCGCCGGTGTGCAGCCAGGTCCGACCGCTCTCGTCCCGACGCAGCGCCTGGGCCGTGTCGTCGGAGCGCTGCCAGTAGCCGGCCATGACCTGCGGCCCGCTGACGCACAGCGCGCCCGGCGAGCCGGGCTCGACCGGTCGGCTCTCTGTGTCGACGTCGACGAGGCGGCAGTCCGTGTCGGGCAGGGGCAGCCCGATCGACCCGCTCGGCCCGCCGCCTCCGAACGTGTTGCAGTGGGTCGCCGGCGACGCCTCGCTGAGCCCGTAGCCCTCCACCAGCCGGCCGCCCGTCAGCCACTCGAACTCGACCTGCACGCCGGCAGGCAGCGCCGCGGCGCCGCTGATGCAGGCCTCGATCGAGTGGAGATCGCGGCGGCCGGTCACGACCGCCTGGTCGCTGCAGATCGCGGCATAGAGGCTGGGCACGCCGGGGAACACCGTGACCCGCTGGCGCTCGATCTCGGCCAGCAGCCGGCCGAGGTCGCGCGGGTCGGGGACGAGGACCTGCGTCCAGCCGCGCAGCACCGACACGTTCATGCAGGCCGTCATCGCGTAGCCGTGGACCAGCGGCAGGGCCGACAGCATCACCTCGGCGCCGTCGTCGAGGGTCGAGGCCCAGGCGCCCAGCTGGCAGGCGTTGGCGACCAGGTTGCGATGTGTCAGCACGGCCGCCTTCGGCAGGCCGGTGGTGCCGCCGGTGTAGAGGAGCACGGCCGGTTCATCGAGGTCGTCCCGGGCCGGCGGTGCCGACCCGCCGGGCTCGCGAGCCAGCTCCCCGAGCGAGACGACGCGCGCGCCGCCGGGAGCGGGCCGCTGAATGCGGCGGGCTCGCCGGCCGAGCCGGGCGCCGACCCGCAGGACAAGGGGCAGGTCGTCGGCGATGTCGGCAACCACGAGATGGCGCACAGTCGATGGCAGGGCCGAGCCTCCCAGGCCCGGCCAGAGGCGATCGAGGACGACCGCGGCGGAGGCGCCCGCGTCGGCGAGCTGCCGCGTGAGCTCTGACGGGGCGGCCCGGGGATTGACCGGGACGGCGATGCAGGCCGCACGCCAGGCGGCGTAGTAGCTGGCCACCAGCTGCGGGCAGTTGGGCATGAAGAGGGCGACGCGCTCCCCCGGCTCCAGTCCGAGGCGGCGGAAGCCGCCCGCCAGGCGGTCGACCGCTCGATCGAGTGCGCGGTAGCTCGTCCTCTGCCCGAAGAAGAGGAGCGCGGACCGATCCGGGTAGCGGTCGGCCGTGCGGCGGAGGAGCTGGTCGAGCCGGGCAGGGGGATAGTCGAGGGTGGCCGGCACGCCCGGGTCGTAGTGCCGGAGCCACGGTCGTGACGCGAGGGCGGATTGCTCAGTCACGTCGAGCATGCAGCCCCTTCATCGGTGGCCACTCGGGGCGGACCACGGATCATTTGGGCAGATCCACCGGTCTGGTACCAGTGCCAGAGCGCCCGTTCCGATCCCGGGGGCGCGTGCTGGACCGCGGAACTGGCGAGCGGGCCGCACGGCCGGGCGACGAGGCGAGCGTCCGCTGTCGCGCCGGCTCGCGGACGACATGAGCCATCCGGCTCTGGCGATCAGAACCCAGCCTGCCCACCATGCTGCCCGAGCGGAGGGCGCGCATGAATGCTGGATCCCCGACCGACCGCCAGCCCGCCGCCGGCATCGGCGCACCAGTGGCGCAGCCCTGGCCTGCCGTCGCCACGGCCGGTGGCGCTGCGGCCGCGGGCTCCGGGTCCGTCCGGATCCACGCCTTCGACTGGCTGCGCGCCGCGGCCGTGATCGGCATCGTCATCTACCACTCGTTGCTGCCGTTCGGCCTGCGCGACTGGCACGTCAACAACGGCGAGCGAAGCGAGCTGCTGACGGCCGGCCTCCTCGTCTTCGAGACGTTCGGACTCGGACTTCTCTTTCTGCTCGCCGGCGCCAGCGCCCGGTTCGCCCTCCGGACGAGGTCGAACCGCCAGTTCCTGTCCGAGCGAACGGCCCGCCTGCTTGTCCCGTTCGCCTTCTGGACTCTCCTCCTGACGCCGCTGACGATGTACGTCACGGCCGTGCAGGACGGGGGCGCACCGGACTCGTTCCTCGCCTACCTCGCCTCGTGGCCGGCCGGCGCGATCGGCTGGATCGTCGACACGGGCTTCACGCCGCGGCTGTTCGGGATCGGCTTCCATCTCTGGTTCCTGGGCTTCCTCTTCGCCCTCTCGGTGCTCGCCCTGCCGGTCTTCCGCTGGCTGTCAGGGGAAGGGGGCCGCTCCTTCGAGGACGCGCTCGGGAAGGCAGCGCGCTGGCCGGGCTCGTCCCTCCTCTTCTTCCTGCCGACCATGCTGCCGCCGCTGTTCCTGCTGCCTCCCGCGCCCGACCAGTTCGAGTGGTGGCAGTTCGGCTGGTACGGCGCCTACTTCCTCACCGGCTACGTCCTCTTCCTGGACGAGAAGTGGAGCGCGGCGATCCGGCGGGACGTTGCGCCGGCCATCGTGGTGGCGATCGTCGCCTCAGCCGGCCTGATCGCCGCCGACTTCACCGGCTGGGTGGCGGCGCATGACGACGCGCCGTATGTCTACGACGTGACCCTCGTGCTGATGATCTTCCTGTACGCGCTGGCGGGCTGGGCCTGGACGATCGCAGTCCTCGGCGGCGGGCTCCGAGCCCGCCGCCTCCAGCGCCCGCTCCCGGAGCGGGTGGGCGAGGCCGTCCTGCCGATCTACATCCTCCACCAGCCGATCGTGGTCGCCGTGTCCTTCGTCGTGGTGGGGCTGTCAGTCGGGCTCGCCGTCAAGGCCGCACTCATCGTCGTCGTCGGCCTGGCGGCGACGGTGGCAGTGGTCGAGCTCGCCCTGCGGGTGCCCGTCATCCGGACGCTGCTCGGCGCCCGGCGGCCGGGGCCACAGGTCGGCGCCCCAGCAGGCGGCGTGGTCCGGTCCGAGGAGGCGACGGTGGCGCCTACGCGGTCTCCCTGATCCCGTACGGGAAGTCGTAGGCAGCCATCCGCTCCATGAACGGGTCCGGGTCGAACGCCTCGGGCCCGAG